>NZ_JBJZON010000042.1:0-40910 GCF_047200735.1 Pseudonocardia oceanicola | reverse complement strand
CGACCGGCTCCGGGCGTGCCGGGCGGTTGAGTTTTGGCCTGACCTTTATATCATCGGCCCGAACCAACGGAAACGGCGGAAGCCGGGAACCGGATCACACGACGGGTGATGAGGCGCGATGACGGACACGAGACCCTCGGATGATGCTCCGCAGGTCGCCGGACTGCGACAGAGGCCGACTCGATGAGCGCGCCCGTGCGGTACGAGGCGGACGACCACGGCGTCCTGACGCTGGTTCTCGACCGGCCCGAGAGCCGCAACGCACTGACCGACGAGCTGCTCGACGCGCTGCTCGCGGCCCTGGACCGAGCCCGCGCCGACGACACCGTCCGCGTCGTGGTCCTCGCCTCCGCGCACGAGCGGGTCTTCTCGGCCGGCGGCGACCTCAAGGCCTTCGCCTCGGACGCGCCGACCGTGGAGAAGTACGCGGGTCTCGACCGCTTCCCGCGCCTGTACACCGCCCTCGGCGAGCTGGGCAAGCCGGTGATCTGCGCCGCCGGCGGAGACGTGCTCGCGGGCGCGTTCGGCCTGGCCCTGGCCTGCGACCTGGTCATCGCACGCCGAGGGGTGCGGTTCGGCTGTCCCGAGATCAACGTCGGAGTGTTCCCGTTCATGATCTCGGCCCTGATCTACCGCTCGATCGACCGGATGAAGGCGAACGAGCTCATGATGCTCGGCGACCCGATCGACGCGGACGAGGCGGCCCGGCTCGGGTTCGTCAACGTCGTCGTCGAGGCCGAGGAGTTCGAGGCGACGGTGCGGGACTGGGCGCGGAGGGTTGCCGCCAAATCGCCGCTGCTGATGCGTCTGGGCAAGGACGCGATCGCGGCGACCCGGGACATGGCTCTGCCCGAGGCCCTCGACGCTCTCCGGTCCCGGCTCGCGCTGGCGTTCACCACCGAGGACATCCGGGAGGGTGTGGCCGCCTTCCGCGAGAAGCGCGACCCGGTCTGGCGGATGCGTTAGCGAGGCTCCTTCCCGATCGAGGGCGCCCCGGCCGCAGCGACTCGGAGGCCGGTGATCCCGGCCGCGGCCGGTCACTCGGAACGGGGCGGGGCGGGGCAGGGCAGGGCTTGTCCTCTGTGGGGCAGCATCTCGAAGGGGAGCGGCTCAGCCTCCGTGAGGCCAAGCCCGCCATGGTCGGCAGCGGCACCTCGGAGATCCAGCCCATCATCGCGAAGGAGATGGGCCCGTAGGTCCGGGGAGGCAGGGTTCGACGGCGAGCCCCACCGACGACACCCTCGACCGCGGCGTCGTCTTCGGGCCCGGCCCCCGCACGACCCCGCAGGCGGGTCGCGTGGTCGTCGTTTTTGTGGTCGACGGCCGAGTGGTTCGACTTCTCCATCCGCGGCAGCGCAACGAGCCGGTCTTCGCGAAGCATCTTCTCCGGACGTCGACCCGTCTGGAGTTCCTCGCCGCCCTCGACACCATGACCGGTGGGTTCGTTCGTCGTCCGCAGGAGCTCGGGTGGCGAACCCCGTTCTTCCCGTCCGACCTGCTGATGGGCGTCGCATCGTGGAACCGAGTGGGCGCCGCCGAGCCCGCAGGCGGCGGCGAAGCGGGACAGCTCGTCAAGATCAGAACCGAGGCGACCCGTCGAACCCAGTCGTCCGGTACGAGGCGGCGCCCTCTGGTGTCGAGCGAGCGTGTCGACGGAGCTCACCGAGCGCCTTGGGGCGCGCTCGCGTTCCGATCCGGCGAGCGCGGCTTGACAGTGTTGCCAGCGTCACGCCAGTCTGGGGTCATCGTTATCAGTGAACGTCGTGGTGGGCAAAAGGGCGGAAGGGGGTGAGGGGATGAAGCCGGCACCGTTCGAGCACTGGGCCCCGACCTCGGTCGACGAGGCGGTGAAGATTCTCTCCGGGTTGGACGACCCGGGTGAGGCGAAGGTCATGGCGGGTGGCCAGAGCCTGATGCCGCTGCTGAACCTGCGGCTGAGCCAGCCGCAGCACGTGGTCGACCTGAACGCGGTCACGGGCCTCTCCGAGATCCGGCGCGACGGTGAGGTCCTCACGGTCGGGGCGATGTGCCGGCAGCGTGCGGCCGAACGCTCCGACGAGGTCGCGACAGCTGTCTCGCTGCTCGTCGAGGCACTCGGCAACGTCGGACACCCCGCGATCCGCAACCGCGGCACCGTCGGCGGCAGCATCGCCCACGCCGACCCCGCCGCCGAGCTCCCCACGGTCGCCCTCTGCCTCGACGCCGAGCTGGTCGCGCAGGGACTCGCGGGGGAGCGCACGATCGCCGCCGCGAACTTCTTCGAGGGCTTCCTCTCCACGGCGCTGACCGAGGAGGAGATCCTTACCGCCGTGCGGTTCCCCGTGGACCCTCCCGGCAGCGGATCAGCATTCGTGGAGGTCGCGCGCCGGCACGGAGATTTCGCGATGGCCGGCGTGGCCGTCCACGTCCGGCTGTCCGGCGACACGATCGCGCAGGCTCGGATCGCCGTGTCCGGGGTCGGGCTCACCCCGGTCCGCGCGACGGACGCCGAAGCCACGCTGCAGGGTGCCGCCCCCGGGGAGGAGGCCTTCGCCGCCGCGGCCGCCGCCACCTCGGCGGCCCTGAACCCCGCCTCGGACCTCCACGCGTCCGGTGCCTACCGCAAGCACGTGGCCGGCGTCCTCG
This sequence comes from Pseudonocardia oceanicola, assembly GCF_047200735.1. Taxonomy (NCBI): domain Bacteria; kingdom Bacillati; phylum Actinomycetota; class Actinomycetes; order Pseudonocardiales; family Pseudonocardiaceae; genus Pseudonocardia; species Pseudonocardia oceanicola. The sequence continues at coordinate 38,285 of NZ_JBJZON010000042.1, read as the reverse complement.
TCCGGCGCGCCCTGGCCACGGCCACCGACCGCGCTGTCCAGACCAGAGGGGAGAACCGGTGAGCGAGCGGGAGATCACGGTGACCGTCAACGGGGCGGTCCGGAAGGCGACCGTCGAGCCCCGCCGCACGCTCGCGGACTTCCTGCGCCACGACCTCGGCCTCACCGCCACCCACCTGGGGTGCGAGCACGGGGTCTGCGGGGCGTGCACGGTCCTGCTCGACGGCGAGACCGTCCGCTCCTGCCTCGCCCTGGCCGTTCACGCCGATGGTCACGAGGTCACCACCGTGGAGGGCGTCGCGCCGCCCGGCGAGATGCATCCCGTGCAGGCCGCGTTGTGGGAGAGCGGCGCCTTCCAGTGCGGCTTCTGCACGCCCGGATTCGTCATGGCGATCTACGGGATGGAGCAGGAGCAGCGCGCCGGTCTCCCGTGCCCGCGGTCGCGCGCCGAGATCCGCGAGGAGCTGTCCGGCAACATCTGCCGCTGCTCCGGCTACCAGAAGATCATCGACGGCGCCGAGGCCGTCCTCGCGGGGGAGGACCGATGAGTTCGAGCGTGGTCGGCGGCATCGTCGGCGCGGCGGTCAAGCGCCGCGAGGACGTCCGCATCCTCACCGGGACCGGCCGCTACATCGACGACGCCGGCGACCGCTCCACCTTGACGGCCCACTTCGTCCGCAGCACCGTCCCGCACGGCCGGATCAGGGAGTTGAACGTCGACGCCGCTCGCGAGCTGGACGGCGTCGTCGCCGTCATCACCGGGGCCGACATGGCCGCGTTCACCAACCCGCTCGCCCTCGGCGCGCCGATCCCCGGACTCAACAGCGCGCCCTACCCGGCGCTGGCCGTGGACACCGTGCGGTACGTGGGCGAGCCGCTCGCGCTCGTCGTCGCTGCGGACCGGTACGTCGCCGAGGACGCTGCCGGCCTGATCGAGATCGACTACGACCTGCTGGACCCTGTCGTGAGCAGCACGGACGCGCTTACCCAAGGAGCGCCGCAGCTGTTCGAGGAGGTCCCCGGCAACGTCGTGTACTCCGGCGGGTTCGAGGAGGGGGACGTCGACAAGGCGTTCGCGGAGGCCGACCACGTCCTCACCGACCGCATCGACCAGCACCGCTGGGGCTGCGCGCCGATGGAGGGCCGCGGCGGCGTGGCCACCTTCGACCGCTCGACCGGGCAGCTGACGTACGAGGCCTCCACCCAGACGTCGCACCTGCTGCGGCTGCTCGTGTCCGGCTTCATCAACCAGCCGATCCACCTCATGCGGGTCGTGACCAGCGACATCGGCGGCAGCTTCGGCCTCAAGTTCTCGATCTACCGGGAGGACGTGGCGCTCTGCGCGGCCGCCAAGCACCTCGGCGCCTCGCTGAAGTGGGTCGAGGACCGCAACGAGAACCTGACAGCGGGTGGGGCGGCCCGGGACGAGACGGTCACGATCGAGGCCGCGGTGAAGGCGGACGGCACGCTGCTCGGGCTCAAGGCCGACATGGTGATGAACTCCGGCGCCTACCCGATCATGCCGCCGGCTCCGGTCGTCACGAACATCGCCGGGTACATGCTGCCCGGGCCCTACCGGGTCCCCGCCTACCGGTTCCACGCCACGGCGGTGGCGACCAACAAGGCGTCCTACATCTCGTTGCGCGGGCCGTGGGCGGTGGAGACACTGATCCGCGAGCGGATGATGGACCTGATCGCCGCGAAGGTGGGGATGTCGCCGGTCGAGGTGCGGCAGCGCAACCTGGTTCCACTGGCCGAACAGCCCGTGACCGCCGGTGGCGGCTTCACGATGGAGGGCGTCACTGCCACCGAGACCTTCGAGAAGCTCGTCTCGATGATCGACTTCGACGCCTTCCGCGCCGAGCAGAAGGCGGCGCTCGCCGAGGGCAGGCTGCTCGGGCTCGGCGTCGCCACCTTCTACGAGCCCGCCCCGGGGACGCCCGAGTTCTGGGGCAAGATCGGCTTCCCGTTCGGCGCGGAGCCGGTGCGGCTGCGGATCGAGCCGGACGGGCACGTCACCGCCTTCACCACACAGATCCCGCACGGCCAGGGGCACGAGACCACCCTCGCGCAGGTCGTGGCCGAGGAGATGGGCGTGGCGTACGAGGACGTCCGGATCGTCTTCGGGGACACCGACGCCACCGTCTTCACCATGATCGGCACCGGCGGCTCCAAGGCCGGGATGATGGCCACGGGTGGCGCCATGGTCGCCGCCCGCGAGGTGAAGGCGCGGGTGCTGCAGATAGCCGCGGCGATGCTGGAGGCGAACCCGGACGACCTGCAGATCCAGGACTCCGTGATCTCGGTGAAGGGGGCGCCGGGCTCGAAGGTACCGCTCGCCGAGCTCGCGATGGGCTGCTACATGGCCCCCGGCATGATGCCGCCGGGCGTCGATCTGAATCTCGAGGCCACCGCGGTCTACGACGGCGAGAACGGTGGCTGGGGCCAGGGCAGCCACGCTTGCTGGGTGGAGATCGACCAGGAGACCGGCAAGATCACCATCCCGCGCTACCTGGTCGTGGAGGACTGCGGAAAGATCATCAATCCGTCGGTCGTCGACGGTCAGGTGATCGGCGGGGTGGCAATGGGCCTCGGTGGGATGTTGCTGGAGCACTCCGCCTACGGCGAGGACGGCCAGTACCTCGCCGGCACGTTCATGGACTACCTCATGCCGAGCGCCCCCGAGGTGCCGGAGATCGAGATCGTCCACATGGAGTTCGAGACGCCCACGATGGTGGGCTCGCGCGGGGTCGGCGAGGGCGGCACCGTGCTCGCCCCGGCCGCCCTGCTCAACGCCGTCGACGACGCCTTCGCCCAGGTCGGCGGCAAACGGATCACCGCGACGCCGCTCACCCCCACGCGGGTGCTGGAGGCCTTGGGCGTGATCGACGGCTGACCGTCGCGGACTCCCGCGCCGGCGCGGCCTCACGCTGGCCTGGCAGCACTCGGACCCGGCGCTCGCCACGGTGACCGTGCGCCACCTGCGCCCGGCCGCGGCCGAGCTGTACCTCCGGACGGTCGTGGACCACCTCGGGCTTTCCGTCGCCCTCGTCCGGGGCGAGGCGCGCGCAACACCGCGGACAAGCTGTGCGTCGCCGCGACCCTGACCGGCCGCCCGGCCTCCGGGGCCTGAGGTGCGCCTGGCGAACGATGGGCGGAGGATCCCCCGGTCAGCCGCGAGGGTCTTGGTCGGGCAGTTGGCCGGCGGTGATCCCGCCGTCGACGACGAGGTCGGTGCCGGTGACCCAGCCCGCGGCGTCGGAGGCAAGGTACAGGTAGGCCTCGGCGACGTCGCCGGGGGAGCCGAAGCGGCGTAGCGCCGACTGGTTCGCCATCGAGTCGTGGAAGGCCTTCGGGTCCTCCTGCAGGTCGATGAACTCCTGGAACCCAGGGGTGAGGATGTAGCCGGGCGACACGCAGTTGACCCGGATGCCGAACCGGCCGCCCTCGATGGCCATGACCCGTGTGGCGGTCGCGATGCCCGCCTTGGAGGCGCCGTACCCGGCGAGTCCGTACATCGCCATCCGCCCGGTGATGGACGAGGCGTTGAGGATGACCCCGCCGCCCGACTCGGTGAACACCGGCCAGACCGCCCGCGAGGTCACGAACACCGAGCGAAGGTTCAACGTGAGCATCCGGTCCCACTGCGGCACCGTCATTTCCGACACGAACATCGGGTCCCCGTGGCCGGCGTTGTTGACCAGCACGTCGAGGCGGCCCCAGGTCGACATCACTTGGCTTACCGCCGTCCCCACGGCGTCCTCGTCGGTGACGTCGACGGTCAGCGGCAGCGCCTCGCCGCCGTCCGCCTCGATGACCGTCGCGATGCCCCTGGCCGCGTCGGCGTCGAGCTCGAAGACGGCCACCTTGGCGCCCTCGGCGGCGAACCGGCGGGCCGTCTCCCAGCCGATCCCGGCGCCCGCCCCGGTGACCACCACGACCTTCCCGGTGAACCGCATCGCGGTGGGGTGAACAGGGGGAACAGTCATTCGGATCCACTCCTTCATGGGCCGACCGAGCGATCGCTCGGGTGGACTGTTGCAATTCCTTGCGAGGTGTGTCAAGTTGTCCTCCGCCGGCTGTGACGGAGCCACCGAGCCTCGCCTCGATCACCGATGGACGGCTGGCTGCCAGCGACTTTCCGATCGGACGTAAAGGAGCACGACGCCGTGAACCGTTATCTCGAGGCGTTTCGGGATTGTCTGCAAGTGATCGCCGATGCGGGTGAGGCGGAGAAGGATCCGCACCGCCGGGCGATTCTCGACAATTTCCTGCGGCACGCGGGCCTGGAGTTCTCTGGGCAGGATGAGAAGATCCTGACCCCGGCGATGACCGTCGAGCAGCCCGTCTACCACGTGAAGTGGGGGCCGGACCTTGCCACGTACGAGGGCATGGACGCGGTGCAGGGCTACTACAACGCGGTGAACGAGGTCGTCTCGACCTTCCAGGACCACACCTGCTGGGTGAACGACTGGGGCATCGCCTCGTACTCGAAGTTCGTCAGGTTCACGACCGGAAGGGTGCTCGCCGGCGAGGGCGCAGACCTGCCCGCGGACGATCGTACCTACGCGCAGCTGCTGCCGATGGCGATGTTCTGGAAGTACGACGAGAACGCGAAGCTCGTCGGCGAGGACGTCTTCATGCTCACCGATCCCACCTACGAGGAGATCGCCGAGGGCGAGATGTTCGAGGTCGCCGACCTGCACGCAGTGGCGCGGTCGTTCCTGCGGGACTGAGCTCCCGCGGGTTGCGCGGGTCCGAACTGCGGCCGGGTGCGGCCGCGAGGAGAGGTGTGGGCGTGGCGAGGTCCGTCGCCGATCAGCAGGAGGACGCCGAGAACGTCGGCGCCCGGCTCGAGCGGTTCGTCCGCGACCGGGTCGCGGGAGCCGGGGACGTCAGGATCACCGGCCTGACCCGGACGTTTGGCGGGCTGTCCCGGGAGAACTGGGTGTTCCGTGCCGCCTGGACGGACGCGGACGGAACGCACGACCAGCCGCTGATCATGCGGCGGGACCCGGCGGGCAGCCTGCTCGACACCGACCGCCGCGAGGAGTTCGCGGTCCTGCGGGCGCTGGAGGCCACCGACGTGGCCGCCCCGCGCGCGTTCTGGCTGGACGAGGACGGCTCGGTACTGGGCAGCCCGTCGCTGGTGATGGAGCGGGTCGCGGGGGAGTGCGACTGGTTCGTGCTCAACTCCGACCGCCCGGAACCGGTACGGCTGGGGTTTGCACGCGGATTCCTCGAGATGCTCGTGCGGATCCAGCAGGTCGACTGGCGGGGCCTCGGACTCGACGCCGTGCTGAAGGACCCCGGTTGCCATGCCGCGGCGGCCGAGCTCGACCGCTGGGAGGGCGAGCTGCGCCGGGTCGCGTTGGAGCCGGTCCCGGAGCTGGAGGTCGTGCTGCGCTGGCTGCGCGAGCGCGCCCGGCCCTGCACCCGGACCGTGCTCGTGCACGGGGACTTCAAGCCGGGCAACGCGCTGCTGCTCGACGACCGGATCTCGGCGATGTTGGACTGGGAGACCGCCCACCTGGGTGATCCGCTCGAGGACCTCGGGTGGATCACCAATCCCGTGCGGGCCCGGGAGCACCAGATCAGCAGGCTGTGGGAGCGCGAGCGGATCGTCGAGGTCTACACGGAGCTGACCGGTCACGCCGTGGACCCCGACGAGTTGACCTGGTGGAACGTCTTCTCCTGCTGGAAGCTGGCCGTGATCGTGCTGACCGGGATGCACGAGTTCGTCGCCGGCCGGTTCGACCGCGTGCACCACAGCCCGACGTGGCTGGTGCGGGCGATGCTGCGGATGATCGAGGAGGGCGCACGGTGAGGCCGACGATCACCGAACAGCTGCAGGGGACCTGCGCGGTCCTGGAACGGGTGGTGGCCCCCGAGGTCGCCGGAACCCCGGCGGCCGAGGTCCTGCGGGATCTGGTCCGCAACCTGCGCACGTTGGGCGAGAGCTGGACCGCCGACCTGCCGTTCCAGCACTGGGACATCCGGGAGACCGCGGCGCTGCTCGAGCGGCTGAGCGCGATCGTGCCCGGCCCGCTGGCACAGCGGATCGCGGCCGTGGGCCCCGACCCGGACCCGATCGACGCCGTCGCGGTGGACGCGCGGGCCGTCGAGCTGCGCGGGCTCCTTGCCGAGGCCGTGCGGGTGGTCGACACCGACACCCCGGAGCACGGCGCCGTCGTCGCCCACCTGACGGAGCGGACCCGCCGCTACCCGCTGCGCATGGTGCCGGACACCCCGAGGTCGGCGGGCTGACGTGCTGACCAGCCTCGACGACACCCTCTGGCACCAGCTCCCGACCACCTTCGACCACGTCGGGACCAGCGACCCCCGCTTCTTCGACCGCTACTGGTTCGCCGGCTACGCCCCGGACGGCTCCGCGGCGGTGCAGGTGACCATGGGCGCCTACCGCAACATGAACGTCCTCGACGGCGGCGCGGTCGTCGTGCACCGGGGTCGGCAGTACAACGTCCGCGTGTCGCGCTCCCTGGGACACGAGGTCGACACCGTCTGCGGACCGCTGCGGGTGCGGCCGACCGTGCCCCTGCAGGAGTTCCGGATCACGATCGAGCCGGGGGAGCACGGCATCTCCGGCGAGCTGACGTGGAGCGGGGTGCTGCCGGCCGCCGAGGAGCGCCCGCACTTCGCACGCCGCCGGGGCCGCGTCACCGAGGACTACCGGCGTTTCGACCAGATCGGCACCCTCCGAGGGGGCCTGACCGTGGGTGGCGAGTGGATCGACGTCGCGGACTGGTGGTCCTGCCGGGACCACTCCTGGGGTGTGCGCCCACGGATGGGGATCAGGGAGCCGGTCACCGGGCCGAAGGAGGACCTGGGGCAGCGGGGCTTCGCCATGGCCTTCCTCTTCTTCGCCACCGACGCCGTGGCCGGGCATGTGCTGTTCGAGCGCCGCGGGGAGGATCCGGGCTACCTGACCGGGGACCTCGCGCCGCGCGACGGGGCGTCGGCGGTGCAGTCCGTCTCGGGTACCGAGCTGGAGGTGGCCCTGCACGAGGGCACCCGGCGCTTCCGCGACTGCACGCTGGGCGCGACGCTCGACGACGGCGGCGCGGTCACCTTCCGCTGCACGGCCCTCGGGCCGGCGATCGCGATGCAGGGCCTCGGCTACTCGGGCGGCTACGCCGACCGTGGCGGGCTCGGCGTCTGGCGCGGCGAGGAGGTCCTCGAGCACGACGTCTGGGACGTCTCGCACCCCTCGGTGATCGAGTACCCGGACGGCCGCACGAACGAGCACTGGCACCGGATCCAGCCGGTCGCCGTGGAGCTCGAGCGTGCCGGCGCGGTGAGCCGCGGGCAGGGGAGCATGACGTTGATCCTGAGCGGGAGGCTGCCGTGGCTGGGCCTGACGTGAGCGCCGACGCGACGGCTGACGTGACCGGCGAGGAGCTCCCGCTCGCCGGGATCCGCGTGCTGGAGCTCGCCCAGATGGTCGCCGGGCCGTCGGCGGGCCTGCTGCTCGCGGACTACGGCGCCGACGTGATCAAGGTCGAGCCCCCGCAGGGCGACGGCGGGCGGCAGCTCCGCTCGCTCGCCGCCGCCGGGTTGCCGGACTCGCCGGTCTTCGTCGGCTACAACCGCGACAAGCGGCTGATCCGGCTGGACCTGCGCAGCGCCGAGGGTCGGGCGAAGGTCCTCGACCTGGTGGATCAGGCGGACGTGGTGATCGAGGCCGCCCGCCCCGGTGCGATGGAGCGGCTGGGTCTCGGCGCGGACGAGCTGCTCGCCCGCAATCCGCGGCTCGTGTACGCGTCGGTCTCGGGCTTCGGGCGCGGGCCGGTCGGCCGCACGCGGGGCGGCGTCGACATCGTCGTACAGGCCGAGAGCGGCATCATCTCGACCACCGGCTACCCGGACCGGCCCGGAACCAAGATCGGATTCACCGCGGTGGACGCCGCCTGCGGGCACACGCTGTGCCACGGCATCCTGGCGGCGCTGTTCCGCCGCGAGCGCAGCGGCCGCGGGGACGTGGTGCGGGTCAGCCTCTACGACGTGGGCCTGCACCTGCAGACCGGTCCGCTCACCGAGTACCTGATGACCGGCGTCCAGACCCCGCGCGCGGGCAACAGCGCCCCCCTCACCGCCCCCGCGGACCTGCTCCGCTGCGCGGACGGGGAGATCATCGTCAGCGCCTACCTGGACCCGCACTGGCGCGCGTTCACCCGGACCCTCGGCGCCCCCGAGCTGGTCGACGATCCGCGCTTCGCCGACGGCGTGCTCCGGGCCCGGCACCGCGCCGAGCTCGTGGAGCTCCTGGAGAAGCGGCTCGCGGCGGGGACCGTGGCGGAGTGGGTCGCCCGGCTGAGCGCGGTGGGCGTGCTGGTCGCCGAGGTGAAGGACTACGCCGGGGTGGTCGCGGACCCGCTGGCCGCCGAGAGCGGGTTGCTGCGACGGGTCGGTCCCGACCACGGCGTCGCGAGCCCGGTCCGGTTGGAGCACACGCGGGAACGGGAGCTGCGGCCACGCCGCGAGCTGCAGGCCGACGACGTCCGGTTCGGCTCGTGAGCGGCGATCTGGACGTGCTGCTCGACGGGATGACCGGTGGCGAGCGCGTCGCCGAGGTGCCGGTCAGCGAGCATGCGATCCGCACGTGGTGCGCGGCGATCGGCGAGACGGACCCGCGCTGCTTCGGCCCGGACGCCGTCGCGCCACCGGCGATGCTGCAGACCTGGACCATGCCGATCAGCGGGCGCGAGAACCGCCCGACCCTGCACGCCCGCGTGCGGACCGCCGCCCGTGAGGCCGGGCTCGGCGCCGTCGTCGCGACGAACTACGACCAGGAGTACCTGCGGCCCGTCCGGCCGGGGATGCTGCTGCGGGAACGGTCCTGGATCGAGGCCGTGTCGCCGCCGAAGGACACCGCCCTGGGCCGCGGCCGGTTCGTCACGATCGGCTTCGAGGTGGGGGACGACGACGGCCCGGTCGGCCGGATGCGCGCCCGCACCCTCTACTTCGACCCCGCCCCCGCGCGCCGCGCGCCCGCGGGACGGCCCGAGCCGGCACCCGGCGCCCACGAACCGCTGGTCGTGCCCATGAGCCGCACGCTCATCGTCTCGGCCTCGCTCGCCTCGAACGACCACGAGCCGGTGCACCACGACCATGAGGTCGCCCACGCCCAGGGGCTGACCGACATCATCGCCTCTATCGTCACCACGGCCGGCCTGGTCCAGCGCTACGCCGGCGCACTGGTGCCGAAGGGGCGGTGCACCGCGCTGCGGTTGCGGCTCGCGCTCCCGTGCTTCCCGGGCGACGAGCTCGTCCTGCGCGGACGAACCAAGCCCGTGGGCGGCAGCTGTGCGGTGACGGTGACCGGTGATCACGCCCGCGGCCGCCACGTCTCCGCCGAGGTCGCCTACGATCGCGGTCCGGGACCAGAGGGGACGCCATGACCGAGACGGAGGCGCGCACCGTCGCAACGTCCGACTGGCGCACCTACACCCACGACCGCACGCTGCCCGACGTGCTCGACGCCGCGCTCGACGTGTTCGTCCGCTTCGGCTACCACGGGACGACGGTGCGGGCGATCGCGGCCAAGGCGGGGTTGTCGGTCCCGGGGCTCTACCACCATTACCCGAGCAAGCAGGAGATCCTCGCGACGCTGCTGCGGATGTCCAATGAGGATGTCATGGCGCGCAGCCGGGCGGCGCTCGCGGATGCCGGGGACGATCCGCGGGACCGGTTCACCGCGCTCGTCGAGAACATCGTCCTCTACATGACCCACCGGCGACGACTTGCCCGTGCGGCCAGGGAGATCCACGTCCTCGACGAGCCTTACCGTAGCCAGCACGTCGCGCTGCGGGACGAGCTGGAGCGCATGGTGCTCCGTGAGGTGGAGGCCGCCAGGGCCTGTGGCCGCTTCTCGACCCCGGACGCGCACGGGGCGACCCGGGCCGTCCTGGTGCTCTGCCAGGGGGTGGCCGACTGGTACACCGTGGGCGGCCCTCAGCGACCCGCGGAGATCGCGGCACAGTACGTCGGCTTCGCGCTCGCGATCGTGGGCGACCACCGTTCCGCTGTCGAGCGGTAGACGCCGCGTCGGCCCGTTGCGGCGCGCCCGGAGGGCCGAGAGGATCGCGGCATGGCGACATGGTTGATCACCGGCTGCTCCGACCGGGCTCGGCCGTTCCCTCGCGTCCGCCTCGATCGCCCGGCGGTCGGCTCCGGCCGGCGCGGCCAACTACGCGGCCAGCAAAGCGGCCCTCGAGGCGGTGGCGAGCTCGCTGCGCCTCGAGCTCGAACCCCTCGGCATCGCCGCGATGGTTGTCGAGCCGGGCGCGTTCCGCACTGACCTCGCCGACCGCTCGCCCACCCAGTCGGCCGCGCCCATCCCGGACCACGCGCAGACCGCGGGTCTGCGGCGCAGGGAGAACGACCGGTCCGACGGCCCCCAGCCCGGTGACCCCGACCGGGCGGGCGCGGCGATCCTCACGGCGGTCGAGGCGCCGAAACCGCCGGCCCTGGCCTTGGTCGTCGTCCGCATCGTGCGGGTGAGCCCGTCGACTCCCTTGTCCGGTAACGCCTCCTGGTCGACGACGACGAGCCGGTCCGAGTCCCGCCGAACGTCCGGATCCGGCTGCCCCCCTCGGACCGCGGACCAGCGAAGGGTCGGCGCACAGCCGTCGTACCGAGCTGTGGTCGCCCGCTCCGATGACAAGGGCGAGGAGTCCCACCCCGACCGCCCGTGCACCGGCAGGCGGCCTCGGCCCGGAGCCGCCGCGGTGCGGCGAGGGCTTCCGTTCACCGAATCCATGTATATAGTAATCCTCAGTAGGAGGTGTGATGCAGCAGGCTTATGTGGTGGATGCGGTCCGGTCCCCGATGGGGAAGGGCAAGCCAGGAGGGGCACTCTCGGGGTTGCACGCGGTGGACCTACTGGCACAGACGATCGCCGGTCTGATCCGCCGTACCGGGATTGATCCCGGACGTGTGGACGACGTGGTCACGGGATGTGTCAGTCAGGCCGGCGAGCAGTCCGGCAACGTCGGACGGATGGCCTGGCTGGCGGCCGGGTTCCCGGAGCACGTCCCGGCCGTCACCGTCGAGCGCAAGTGCGGGTCGAGCCAGCAGGCGATCCACTTCGGGGCGGCGGGCATCGCCACGGGGGAGTACGACGTGGTGGTCGTGGCCGGCGTGGAGTCGATGAGCAGGGTCCCGATGGGCTGCAACAGACTGGAGGCGGACATCCACGGACCCTCGGTCACCGCGCGGTACGCCCCGGGCCTGGTGTCGCAGGGCGTCGCCGCGGAGCTGGTTGCCGCCCGGTGGAAGCTGTCACGTGAACAGCTCGACGACTACTCGGCCCGGTCGCACCGGCTGGCCGGCGCGGCGGCGGACTCGGGTGCGTTCGATCGCGAGATCGTCCCGATCACGCTGCCGGACGGCACCGTCGTCGACCGGGACGAGTCCATCCGACGGGGAACCACTGTCGAGAAGCTCGCCGGCCTGAAGGCGGCGTTCGCGGACCCGCGGGTCGCCGAGCGGTTCCCGGAGATCTCCTGGTCGGTCACGGCGGGCAACTCATCGCAGATCACGGATGGCGCCTCGGCGATCCTGCTGGTCTCCGAACGCGCAGCGGCCGAGCTCGACCTCGCCCCTCGCGCACGGTTCGCCGGTTTCGCGGTGTGCGGGGACGATCCGCTGACGATGCTCACCGCTCCCGTCCCGGCCACGCACCGCGTCCTCGACCGGAGCGGCCTGTCGATCGGTGACCTCGACCACTACGAGGTCAACGAGGCGTTCGCGTCCGTGCCCCTGGCGTGGCAGTCCGAGTTCGACGCGGATCCGGACAAGCTCAACCCGCGAGGGGGTGCGATCGCCCTCGGGCACCCGTTGGGGGCGTCCGGGGCTCGCCTGGCCACCACGATGCTCGGCGCCCTCGAATCGAGCGGCGGACGGTACGGGCTGCAGACGATGTGTGAAGCGGGCGGAATGGCCAACGCGATGATCCTCGAGCGGCTCTGACGCTCGGGCACGGGCGTCCTCGCGTCGACGGGACGCGAGTCAGGCCGACACCCCTTCGAGGAGGCGGGGATTGTGGTGATGGACCGAGGCGACCGCACGGTCGCCGACGGCGCGACCCGGACCGGGCTGTCGCTGCGCAAGATCGCAGCGGCGTCGGCCATCGGGAACCTGATCGAGATCTACGACTTCATCCTGTACTCGTTCGTCGCGGCCCTGGTGTTCGGACCGCTGTTCTTCCCCCATGCGGCGCCGTGGGCGGGAACCCTGTTCGCGATCTCCAGCCAGGCCGTCGCCTTCGTCGTCCGCCCGCTCGGGGCGATCCTGTTCGGCCGGATCGGTGACAAGCTCGGCCGCCGACGCGGGCTGATCCTGACGCTGGGCCTGATGGGTCTGACCACCGTCCTGCTCGGACTGCTGCCGACCTACGCCACGATCGGTGCGGCGGCGCCGGTCCTACTGGTCACCCTCCGTGTCCTCCAGGGACTTGCCTACGGCGGCGAGTGGGGCGGGGCGATCCTCATCGCGGTGGAGCACGCGCCGGAGCGGCGCAAGACCCTCTTCGGCGCGATCCCCCAGGTGGGCGCCACCCTCGGCGTGGGACTGGCGGCCGGCTCACTGCTGTTGGTCGGTACCGTCGTGGCGCCCGAGACCTTCCAGGCCTGGGGCTGGCGGATCCCGTTCCTCGTCGGCGCGGTGCTGATCGCGATCGGCATCGTGATCCGCACGCGCATCGAGGAGACTCCCGAGTTCGTCGAGGCCATGACGCGCTCGGAGAGCACTGCGGTGCCCCGCGCGAGCGTCGGGGTGACGTTGCGCGAGGGCAGCAAGGCCATCATCGCCATGATTCTCAACTGGCAGGCCGCCGCGATCGCGGTGCTGACCTTCGCGACCGGCCTGCTGGCCTTCGTACCCCGCCACGTGCAGGGGCTCACGGCCTCCGACGTCGAGATCGGCATGCTCATCGCCACGGTGGTGGTCGCGCCCGTGACGATCGCCTCGGCCCGGCTCGGCGCCCGCATCGGCAAGGAGCGGGTGCTGCTGATCTGCGGCATCGTCACCGTCGTCTGGGCCTTCCCCGGCTATGCGCTCGTGTCGGCGGGGTCGCCGGCACTGCTCTGGATCGGCATGACGGTCGGGTTGGTCAACTACGGACTCACCAACGGCGTCATCGGCGCGACGATGAGCGAGCACTTCCCCGTCCGACTGCGGTACTTCGGGCTCTCGTTCGCCTTCGCGATCGCTAGCGTGATCGGCGGCGCGCTGTTGCCGATCCCGGCGCTGGCGTGGGCCGAGGACCTCGGCGGCTCGACGTTGCCGCTGGCCCTGATCTTCCTGCTGGGCGGCGTGCTCACCATCGCGGGGTCGTTGTGGACCATGCGCTTGCCGAAATTCCGCGGCGCGGCGGACTCCTTCGCGGAGGCCACCCCGCCGACGACCGAGAGGACGGGCCGATGAATTCAAGCGACACCGCCGTCGACCGGGCCGGGCAGCTGCTGCCCGAAGCCCCGTGGCTGACGGCGCTCGGGGACAACGCCCCGAAGTTCACCGAAGGCCTCGCGCGGGTGGCCGACGTCATCGTCACCGACGGCGCCCTGCCCGCCGGGCTGAAAGCCCTGTTCGCAGCCGCGATCTGCGCGGTCAAGCGGGACGAAGGGCTCTTGGAGCACTTCCTCACCACGGCTCACAAGGAGGATGTCGGAGCCGACCGGGTGGCGGGCGCCGCCGTCGGGCTGCTGATCTCGCGTGGTGTGCGGCCCCACGAGCTGTTCGTCACGGCCGCCGAGCGCGCCTACGGTGGCCCGGTCGGCATCGACGCCGCGCCCGGCACGGCCGAGGCAGAGGTGGCGGGGGCCTACGCCTACTTCCAGAGCTACTTCGGCGCCGTCCCGGACTACGTGGAGCTGCTGGGCGAGCGGGCGGGCCGGGCGTTGGAGGGCTACTTCCTGATGCGCGAGGCGGCCCTCGGTGAGACGCCGCTGCCCCCACGGGACATGGAGCTGCTGCTCTGTGCGGTGAACGCCGCCGAGTACCAGGCCCGGTTCGTCGCGATCCACGCCCGCGGCGCCCGCCGGGCGGGTGCCACCGAGGAGCAGCTCGTCGAGGCGACCCTGACGGCGATGCCGTTCGCCGGGGTCGCGTCGTGGCTGCCCGCCGCCCAGGGAGTCATCGACTCGAGGGACGTGGTCGGTCCCTGACCGGCCGTCCCGAGCAGATCCGCAACGACAGGCGCGCCCGCACGGACGTGCCACGAGAGGACAAGCGTGGACATCGCAGGGATATCGGCCCTGGTGACGGGTGGAGCGTCCGGGCTGGGGCTCGCTACCGCGCACCGGCTCGTCAAGGCGGGGGCCAAGGTCGTACTGCTCGACCTGGAGTCGTCACGCGGCGCCGAGGCGGCCGCCGAGCTGGGCGGCGACGCCCGCTTCGTGCCCGGTGACGTGCGCACCGAGGAGGGCGTGGCGCCCGCGCTCGACGTGGCCGAGGAGCTCGGGCCGCTGCGCGCCGTCGTGCACTGCGCGGGCCGCGGGCACGCGATGCGCATCCTGCAGAAGGACGGCACACCCGGTTCGCTGCAGGACTACGCGTCGATCATCGACCTCAACCTGATCGGGTCGTTCAACGTCCTGCGGCTCGCGGCGGCCCGGATGGCATCCACCGAGCCGGGCGACGGTGAGCGCGGCGCGATCGTGCTGACCGCGTCGGTGGCCGCGTGGGAGGGCCAGATCGGGCAGATCCCGTACGCCTCGTCCAAGGCAGGTGTCGTCGGGATGACGCTGGTCGCCGCGCGGGACCTGGCGACCAAGCAGATCCGGGTGGCGACGATCGCCCCGGGTATCTTCGACACCCCGCTGCTGGGCAGGCTGCCGCAGGAGGTGCGGGACTCCCTGGGCAAGATGGTGCCCCACCCGAGCCGGCTGGGTACCCCGGACGAGTACGGTGCGCTCGCGCTGCACATCCTCGAGAACCCGATGATCAACGGTGAGACGATCCGGCTCGACGGCGGCATCCGGATGGCGCCGCGATGACCGAGCAGCTGACCCGGTCGGCGTACGCGGGCACCCTGCCGCTGCTCGTCGAGCGTGTCGACGGCGTAGCGGTGTTCACCCTGCACCGGCCCGAGCGGCGGAACGCCATCGACCTGGAGACGGCCTGCCTGCTCAGCACGGCCCTCGACGAGCTCGACGAGTCCGACGACCTGCGGGCCGCCGTGCTCACCGGCTCGCCGACGCTGTTCTCCGCCGGCATGGACCTCAAGGCCTTCGCGGCGACCGGACAGCGGCCGGTCGACGAACACCGCGGGGGCTTCGGGATCGTCGGGCGCCCGCCCCGGAAGCCGATCATCGCCGCGGTCGAGGGTCCGGCCCTCGGCGGCGGCTTCGAGATCGCGCTGGCCTGCGACCTCATCGTCGCGGGGGAGGGGGCGACCTTCGGCCTGCCGGAGGTGAAGCGGGGGCTCGTCGCATCCGGCGGCGGAATGCTGCGGCTGCCCCGACGGATCCCGCGCAACCTGGCCACGGAGGCTGTGCTCACCGGTCGCCCGCTCACCGCGACGCGGTGCGCGGAGCTGGGGCTGGTCAACCGCGTCGTCCCCGACGGCGGTGCGCGCGCGGCCGCGCAGGCGCTGGCCGCCGAGATCGCGCTGAACGCGCCGCTGGCGGTGCAGGCGTCCAAGGTGGTCATGGCCGAGTCCGCGCTGTGGCCCGAGGACGAGCAGTTCGCCCGGCAGGAACTCCTCATCGAGCCCGTCCGCTCCTCACAGGACGCCCGTGAGGGCGCGCGGGCGTTCGCGGAGAAGCGTCCTCCGCGCTGGCAGGGTCGCTGACGTCCCGGGATGGGAAGGGGGCCGGCGCCGTGGGCGCCGGCCCCTCTCGTTCCGGGGGCTCCGGGGTCAGCCGCGGGTCGTGGTGAGACCGAGGTGGCGGACGGCGGCGAGCCCCGCCGCATAGGCCATGGTCGCGCCGGGGCCGAGCGTCGCGCCCGCGCCCGGGTACCCGGGGCCCATCGGGTGGGCACTGGTGTTGCCTGCCGCGTAGAGCCCGGGGATGGGCTCGCCGAAGGCGTCCAGCACCTGCCCGTCCCTGTCGGTGAGGACACCGCCCTTCGTGCCGATCACCCCGGACACGACCTCGACGGCGTAGAAGGGCGGGGTCTCCACCGGACCGAGGGCCGGGTGCGGCGCGTGCTGGTCGCCCCAGTAGCGGTCGTAGGCGCTCTCTCCGCGGTGGAAGTCCGGGTCCACGCCGGCGCGGGCGCCGTCGTTGAACCGCTCCACCGTGGCCGTCAGGCCCGCCGTATCGACCTCCAGCGCCTCGGCGAGGTCGGCCAGCGACGGTGCGCTGTGAATCCACGGCGGGGTCGGCCGTCCGGCGCGGTGGGCCAGGAACCCGTATTCGCGGAGGTGGCGCTCGTCGAAGATCAGGTAGGCCGGGAGGTTGGTGTAGTCGTAGGCGCCCGGGTCGAACAGGTGGAAGGCCTTGGTCATGTCGTTGTAGTTGTGGGCCTCGTTGACGAACCGTCGCCCGTTGCGGTTGACGATCACGCTGTGCGGCCCGGTCCGCTCGAAGCGGAGCAGGGTCGCGGTCTGTGCCCCGTCCGTCTCGTCTCCCGGGACCAGGACCATCGGCCCCCACCAGGCCTCGCGCATCGACCCGAGGCCCGCACCCAGCTTGGCGGCCATGCGGATGCCGTCGCCGGTGTTGTGCGGGGGGCTGCAGCTGCCGTGCACAGGACCCGAGAGGTAGTTGTCGACCATTTCCGGCGACCACTCGAACCCGCCGCACGCGAGGACGACGACCCGGGCACGGACGTCGAGGTACGCGCCCTCCACCCCGGTGACCGCGCCGTCCGAGGTGCGGAGCCGCTCGACACCGCACCCGGTGGCCAGGGTGACGCCGAGGTCCGCGCACGCTTTGATCAACGGCGCGACCAGCGCCCGGCCGCGGGCGACCAGGCCCGCATCCGCCCGACGGCGGAGCTCGTCGGTCGGGAAGCGGGTGAAGATCCGCCACTCCTCGTACTCCCGCATGGTGAACGGGGGTCGCAGGTCGGGGCGAAGGCTCTCGGCCAGGCCGCCGAGCTGCGTGATGTCGTACGGCTCCGGGTCCAGTGAACGGCCGCCGGTGTGCGCCCCGTCCCACTCCGGGTGGTAGTCGGGGAAGTTGTCCATCGCGGCCATCCGCAGACCCGCCCGGCGCTCCAGGAAGTCCACCATCTCCGGACCCCGGTCGATCAACGCCAGCAGCACGTCGTCCGCCGTGCGGCCCGCGGTGACCGCCCGCAGGTACCGCAACGCGTCGTCCCGGTCGTCGGTGACACCGAGCTCGGCCATCCGGGAGTTCATCGGCACCCAGAACATGCCGCCGGACACCGCCGACGTCCCGCCCAGGTAGTCCGCCTTCTCGAGCACGGCGACGCGGGCGCCGGCGTCCGCGGCGGTGATCGCCGCCGTCAGCCCGATCGCGCCCGAGCCCACGACCACGACGTCGAAGTCCGGGCCGTCCGGGATCCCGCACCACACCCGCATGCTGTCCCCTCAGTCGATCTCGGCGCAGAGCGTGGTCGCGATGCCGAGCTTGAGCACCTCGGACGCGCCCTCGTAGACCCGCATCGGTCGCGCCTGCCGGTAGTAGCGCTCGATGGGCGTGTTCGCGATCAGGCCCCACCGGCCCATCACCTGCACGCAGCGGTCCACGACCCGGGTGGCGGCCTCGGTCGCGGCCACCTTGGCCATCGAGGAGCGGTTGAGGGCGGCCCGCGGGTCCTCCCGCGCGCTCGCGGCGGCCTGGTAGGTCAGCAGGCGGGCCATCTCGACGTCGTTCCAGGAGTCGGCGAGCAGCTGGGCGACCGGGCCGTGCTTGAGCAGCGGGCGGCCGAACTGCTCGCGGGTGCGGGCGTGCCGGGCGGCCTCCTCGAGTGCGCCGGTGGCCAGCCCGACCGCGGCCCCCGCGACGGAGACCCGGAACACCGCGAGCGTGGACAGGACGAGCGACATCGCCTTGCCCGGGGCACCGAGGCGGGCCTCCGCGGGCACCACGACGTCGTCGAACGTCAGGTCGCCGAGCACGTGCGGGGCGATCAGCTCGGGGCTGGGCCGGGTGGTGACCCCGGGTGCGTCGGCCGGGACCAGCACCAGCGACAGGCCCGGTCCCTCGGGCAGGTCCTCCCTGACCAGGGTGACGTAGAAGTCGGCGGCGCCGGCGTTGGAGATGAAGGTCTTCTCGCCGCGGACGACGAGCGTGCCGTCCTTGTCCGTGACCGTCGTGGACACGTTCTTCAGGTCCGATCCGGCGTTCTCCTCGGTCAGCGCCAGGCCGGCGAGGGTCTCGAGCGAGGCGACCCGGGGCAGCCACTGCCTGCGCTGTTCCTCGGTTCCCCCGCGGGTGATCGCGTAGCTGCCGATGCCCTGCAGGGCGAACAGCGAGTCGAGGTGCGACGAGGCCTTCATGAAGATCTCCCGCACCAGGCACACGGCCAGCGGGTCCACCGACTCGGACCGCCCGCCGTACACCGCGGGGACCATGAGCCCGGCGAGTCCGCTGGCCCGCAGCGCCTCCCGCACGCCCGGGTGGACCTCGCTCATCGCGTCGGCCTCGGCGGCCAGGGGGACGACCGTGGCGGCCAGTGCCCGGGCCTCGTCCTGCAGGGCACGCTCGGCGGGTCCCACACCGAACCACATCTCCGTGGAGTCCATGAATACTATGTCTATCATCTACTCGACCCCACGTCGATGGGCCGCGAGGTCCGGAACCCGGGTGTCAACCCTGAGTACGATGTCCAGGAAATAGTCGGAGCTGCAAGGGGGGATCATGACCGCCGCTCGTAGGGACGTCGCGCCGCGCTCGGGACCGGTCGGAATGCCGCCGAAGCGGGCGACGGTGATCGCCCAACGGATCGTTCGCGAGATCAAGGAGCGCAACCTCCCGCCCGGTAGTCACCTGCCGCCCGAGCGGGACATGCTCGAGACCTACAACGTCGGGCGCAACACTCTGCGTGAGGCGTTGCGGGTGCTGGAGCTGCAAGGTGTCCTCACCATCCGGCCCGGCCCGGGCGGCGGCCCGGTGATCACCTCTCCGGACTCACGGCACCTCGCCAGCACGCTGGCGTTGCTCATGCAGTTCGCCGACACGCCCTTCCGGGCCGTGATCGAGACCCGGCAGCTGCTCGAGCCGATCACCGCCCGGCTGTGCGCGGAGCGCGGGGACCAGGGCCTGCTCGCGGACCTGCGGGCCTCGGTGGATCGCATGGGCTCCGACCTGGACGACCGGGAGGCCTTCCTCGACGAGAACCGGCGTTTCCACGACCTCGTGGCCTGGGGCTCGGAGAACCCGCTGTTCGGCTACTGCATCAACTCGCTGCACTGGATCACGGACGGGACCGTGCTGGGCGTGGACTACCCGCGCCGGTTCCGCAAGCTCGTCTGGCAGGCCCACGACGAGGTCTGCATCGGCATCGAGTCCGGGGAGGGCGAGAAGGCCGAGGCGGCGATGCGCAAGCACATGGACGACACCCTGAACTACTTCGAGCGCCACTATCAGCGCCAGATGGACGAGGTGCTGAGCTGGGAGATGTACGGCACCTGACGCGTCCCGTGCTCCGGCCTGGCCAACCGTGCGACGACCGTCTAGCATCGGTGCTGCTGTTAATGATATCCCTAGATTAAGGCAGCTGGCCGGACGACGGAGTCAGGAACCGGGTATGGGCAAGACATTGCTGGAGCGGGAGCAGGACCACCCGCAGGAGATCGTGGCCGAGCGCGACGGTCGACGGATCGTCACGATGGACTCGGCGCGGTACGTCGACGAGCGCAACACCGGGCGGGACGTGGTCGTGCCGGCGTCGTACATCGGGGTGCTCCCCGCGCGGATGGTGGCCGTCCACCGCCCACGCGCGGTGATCGGGCACGACGCGTGCGTCGGCAAGGACGGCGCCGGGATCGCCGGTCTGTGGTATCTCGAGGCCCTGGGCATCGCGGCGGCGTGCGCGGACGGCATGACCGCGGACATGGGCAACGGCGAGGACCTCTACCGCTCGGGCGTGGTCAAGCACGTCAACTACGTGGCCGAGACGTGCGGGGTCAAGCCGGGCATGAGCGTGGCCGAGGCTGCGGACCTGCTGCTGGACACCGACCCCACGGACACCGAGGTGGGCAACAAGATCCGCCGCGAGGTGATGGAGACGCACGAGAGCGGTCGCCGCGTCGTCGTCACCGACTCGATCGTCTGGGCCTACCCGGAGGACGAGAACACGTCCGTGCTGGTCACGGCGGGACACACCGGCCGCAGCGGCGCGAAGTTCCTGCTCGAGGCCAAGCCGTGGGGGTTCATCTGCCACGACGGCGGAATGAGCAAGAACCGCTCCGGCATCGCCGGACTGGCGACCGCGGACGAGGCCGGATTGGCCGGTGCCTGCATCGACGGCACCACCGCCCCCATCGGGAACGCCTTCGCGGGCTACGAGTACGGCCTGATCAGCGCGCACAACGAGGCC
Source organism: Pseudonocardia oceanicola (assembly GCF_047200735.1). Lineage (NCBI taxonomy): Bacteria > Bacillati > Actinomycetota > Actinomycetes > Pseudonocardiales > Pseudonocardiaceae > Pseudonocardia > Pseudonocardia oceanicola. The sequence goes on along the minus strand of NZ_JBJZON010000042.1, from coordinate 17,808 downwards.
GCCGCGAAGCGCGGGGTCGAGGTCGGGATGACGGTGAAGGAGGCGGCGCACCGGCTCCTGGTGGGTGGCGCGTGACCGTCCTCGATGCCAAGGGGCTGACCGCGGGGTTCTGGTCCGCGGCCACCCGGCGCGAGCTCGTCCGGCCGGTGTGCCGGGCGTGCGGGCACAACTTCTTCACCCCTCAGGTCGCCTGCCCGGCGTGCCTGTCCGAGGACTGGTCGTACGAGCGCAGCTCGGGGCGGGGACGGGTCTACAGCGCCACGACGGTGCACAGGGCGCCGAGCCCGGAGTTCACCGCGCCCTTCGGGCTCGGAATCGTGGACCTCGACGAGGGGTGGAGCATGCTGGCCGGCCTGGTGGGGTACCCACTCCCCGCGATCGGCGCGGCCGTCGAGGTCACCTGGGTCGTGCAGGGCGGTCGGCTCGTCCCGGCCTTTCGGGAGGTGACGTCGTGAACCTCTCGGACGTGGCGATCGTCGGGGTCGGCGTGACCCCGCAGCGGAAGCGTTCGGACCGCAACTCGCTGCAGGTCGCCCTGGACGCGGCGAAGCTCGCCCTGGCTGATGCGGGGCTCCCGCACACGGCCGTCGACGGCATCGCCGCGCGCTGGCCGGGTCCCGGCGGCACGGACCTCGCGCCCGGGTCGGCGGACTGGTCGACGCTGCTGGGGGTGCCGCTGCGCTGGATCGGCGACTCGTACCCGCAGGGCGTCCCCGCGCTGGTGGACGCGGCGGGTGCGCTGCTCACCGGGCAGGCGAGCACGATCCTGATCACCGGGGGACAGGCCGGGGTGCTGGGAGGCGGCCGGGTCGCCTCCTACACCCAGCCCGGCAACGAGTTCGTGGCCCCGTTCGGCGCGTTCACCGCCGCGCACTTCGCCCTGGTGGCCCAGCGCCATCTGGCCCGCTTCCCGCACGCTCGGCGCGGTGCGGCGGAGATCGCGGCCACGATCCGTACCACCGGATCGGCGAACCCCGAGGCGGTGATGGCGGGCCGCGGCCCCTACACCGCCGACGACGTGCTGGCCGCGCCGCCGGTCGTCGACCCCTTCACACTGCTGGACCTGTGCCTGGCCTCCGAGGGCGGGGCCGCGGTCGTCGTGACCACGCTCGAGCGGGCGCGCGACCTGCCGCACCCGCCGGTCGTGCTGCTGGGAGCGGGCATGGAGTGGCTGCGCCAGCAGTATGTCGACCCGGCCCGCTACGAGCAGGCCTGGTCGATCGGCGCGGCGGCGGCGCGGACGGCCTTCGGGCAGGCGGGCGTCGGGCCACAGGACATCGACGTCGCCCAGCTCTACGACGTGAACTCGCTGGAGGTCGCGCGGCAGTTCGAGGCCCTCGGCTTCTGCGCCGAGGGCGAGGGCACGGACTTCGCGCTCGCCACCGGCATCGGACCGGACGGGAAGCTCCCCACCTGCACGGACGGCGGCCTGCTGAGCTTCAGCCACATCGGCTGGGGCGCCCCCACCCTCAAGCTGGCGGAGGCCGTCCATCAGGTCCGCGGCACCGCGGGCGACCGACAGATCCCGAACGCCGAGATCGCCGTGGCGGCCGGCGCCGGTTCCGGTGCCCAGTACTACAACCTCGCGCTTCTCGGACGCGCACGCTGACCGGAGAGGAGATCGACAGTGACGACGATCGAGGCGCCACGGGGCGCCCGTGACGAGACCGACCTGAAGAAGAACGGGGTGATCGACTCCGACGTCCACCCGAACTTCGTCAACGGCATCCGTGACCTGATGCCGTACATGACCGAGACTTGGCGGACCCGTCTGGGCATCAGCGGGGACGACTGGGCGAAAGGCATGGCCGCGGCCCAGTTCACCCTGCCGCTCGACTACCTCTACATCAACCCGGCGGGCGCGTACCGGGAGGACGCGGCTCAGCCGGGTGTCCCGCCGGCCACGGACCCGATCTTCACCGCGAAGCAGCTGCTGGACCCGCACAACGTCTACCGCGCGGTGCTGCTGTCCGGGCAGTGCCTGGGCATCGGCGCGATGCCGGACGGGATGGTCGCCGCGACCATCGCGTCGGCCTACAACGAGTGGATGTGCGAGCGCTGGCTGCAGGAGGACAAGCGCTTCCGCGGCGCCCTCGTCGTCGCGCCGCAGGACCCGGACGCCGCGGTCGCCGAGATCGACCGGATGGCCGGTCGCGATGGTGTCGTGGCGGTGTTCATGCCACTCGGCCAGATCTTGATGGGCGAGAAGCACTACTGGCCCATCTACGAGGCCTGCAACCGGCACGAGCTCCCGATCGTGACCCACCCGTCGGGCACGGAGAACGTGTTCGCCAAGGCCCCGCAGATGGCGGGCACCCCGACCTTCTACCTGGAGTGGCACACCGCGCTCGGGCAGATCCACCAGTCGAACACGCTGAGCATGCTGTGCCACGGCGTCTTCGAGAAGTTCCCGAAGCTCAAGCACGTGATCGCCGAGGGCGGCTTCATCTGGGCCCTCGAGGTCATGTGGAAGCTCGACCGGGACTGGAAGGGCCTGCGCAACGAGGTGCCGTGGCTGACCCGCCCGCCGTCGGAGTACCTGCTCGAGCACGTTCGGTTCACCACGCAGCCCTTCATCGAGCCCCACGACCCCCGGCACCTGGCCCCGCTGATGGACATGCTGCACGCAGACCGCGTGCTCATGTACAGCTCGGACTACCCGCACTGGGACTTCGACAACCCGGACCGCGCGCTGGCGGGCATCAGTCCCGAGCTGCGCCGCCGGATCCAGGTCGAGACCCCCCGCGAGGTCTACGGAGACCGCCTTGACTGAGACCGTGAATTCGACAGTGAAGTCGGAGACGCCCGTGCGCCCCAAGGGCACCCCGCACGTGATCTGCACCGTCGAGGAGCTGCCGGTCGGGCAGCGCAAGATCGTCGATATCGACGGCAGGTCGGTCGGCGTGCTCAACGTCGACGGTCGTTACCACGCCCTGCTCAACAGCTGCCCGCACCACGGGGCCCCGCTGTGCGAGGGGGTCGTGAAGGGCACCATGGCCGACACCGCAGTGCACGAGTACCGCTACGAGCAGCACAACGAGTGGATCACCTGCCCGTGGCACGGCTACGAGTTCCGGCTCGAGACCGGGCGCGCGCTGGTGAAGAACGAACGCGGCCGCGTTCGCGTCTACCCCGTCCGGGTCGAGGACGGGAACGTCGTGCTCTACGCCTGACGGCCCGGCACGACATCCACGAGGAGACGGCACAATGGACATCGGTGTCGCCGTACTGGCGCACGCCCGCAACACCCCTGGCGCGACGGCCGCCTTCGAGGGCGACCGGTCGCTGACCTACGCCCAGCTCGACGAGCGGACCAACCGCCTGGCGAACACGTTGCAGGGCCGCTTCGGCGTCCGGCCCGGGGACCGGGTCGCCGTGCTGCTGCGCAACCGGCTCGAGGTCGCCGAGGCGATCGTCGGCTGCACGAAGGCCGGCGCGGTGTACTGCGGGCTCAACTTCCGGATGAGCGAGGACGAGTATCGCGCCATCCTCGACAACGCCGGCGCCAGGGTGTTGCTCACCGAGGGACCGTTCCGGGAGCTCGCCCAGACCCTGGCGGCGGAGTTCGGGCTGAAGGTGCTCGACGTTGACTCCGAGGCGGACTGGTCGCTCGTGGACGCGTCCGCGGCGCCGCCGTCCACGGTCCACGCGCGTCGGCCCGAGGACGAGTTCTGCATCGTCTACACCAGCGGCACCACCGGGGCACCCAAGGGCATCCTGTTCGACGGCCGAGCCGTCGCGACCCACGCGATGGTCGCGGGACTCGAGTACGGGATGTCGGCGAGCTCGCGCTGGTTGACCACCATCCCGCACAACTCCAGCGTGCAGATCACGCTGGCCCCGACGTTCTTCCTCGGCGGCGCCGTCGGGTTCCACGACGCCCGGGGGTTCGATCCCGCGGTGTTCGCCGCCGAGGCGACCAAGCAGGGCGTCACGCACACCTACCTGGTGCCGACGATGCTCTACCGGGTGCTGGAGGCGAACCTGGGCAGGGCCGACCTGGCCACGCTCACATCGATCGGGTACGGGGCGGCGCCGATCGCCCCGGAGCGGGTGACCGAGCTGGTCAACCGCTTCGGGCCGGTGTTCTCGCAGCTCTACGGGATGGCCGAGGTCGCCTCGATCGCGACCATGCTGCGGCAGGCGGACCACCGGCGGATCGCCGACGGGAAGACGGGGCTGACCGCCTCGGCGGGCAGGCCGTCGTTCCTCACGGACGTCCGCGTGGTGAACGAGCAGGGCGCCGACTGCGGGCCGGGGGAGCGGGGCGAGGTCCTGTTCCACACGCCGTACACGATGCTCGGGTACCACAAGAACCCGGAGAAGACGGCCGAGACGCTGGTGGACGGCTGGGTGCACTCCGGCGACATCGGCACCTTCGACGACGAGGGCTACCTCTACATCGTCGACCGCAAGAAGGACCTGATCATCCGCGGCGGCTACAACATCACGCCTTCGGAGATCGAGAACGTGCTGTACTCGCACCCCGCCGTGCTGGAGGCCGCCGTCGTGGGCCTCCCGGACCGGGAGTGGGGCGAGTCGGTGCTGGCCGCGGTGGCGCTCCGCGAGGGCACCGCGGCCACCGAGGAGGACCTGCGGGAGCACTGCCGGGCCGCCGGGTTGCCGAGCATCAAGGTCCCCGGCCAGGTGCTCACCCTCGACTCGCTGCCGAAGAACGCCGTCGGCAAGATCGCCAAGCGCTCGGTCGTCGAGATCGTGACCAAGGCCGGCCGGTCGTGACCGGGCCCGCGCCCGGCGCACCGGCCCGGGCCGCCGCCGAGCAGGAGCTCAAGGTCGAGGTCACCGCCCGCGAGGAGGTCGCGGACGGGGTCGTCGCGCTGGAGCTGCGACGCGCGGGCGGGGGCGAGCTCCCGGCATGGGAGCCCGGCGCGCACATCGACCTGGTGCTCGACACCGACCTCGAACGGCAGTACTCGCTGTGCGGTGATCCCGCGGACCGGCAGGTCTGGCGGATCGCCGTGCTGCGCGAGCCCGAGTCCCGCGGGGGCTCGGAACGCGTGCACACGGCGGTCGCGGTGGGGGACATCCTGACCGCACGGGGCCCGCGCAACAACTTCGCGCTGGAGCCTTCGCCCCGTTACCTCTTCGTGGCGGGTGGCATCGGCATCACCCCGATCCTGCCGATGATCGCCGCGGCGCAGGCCGCGGGCGCGGAGTGGACGCTCGCCTACGGCGGCAGGCGCGCCGCGTCGATGGCCTTCCGCGACACCGTGTCCGAGCGCGGCGAGCGGGTGCGCATCCATCCGGAGGAGAGCCACGGCCTGCTGCCGCTGGCCGAGCTGCTCGACGCCCCGTCCGCGGACACGCTGGTCTACTGCTGCGGTCCGGAGCCGCTCCTGCGTGCGGTCGAGGAGCGGTGCGTGGGCTGGCCGAAGGGCAGCCTGCACGTGGAGCGCTTCGCTCCCAAGGAGGTGGGCGCCCCCGAGCGGGCCGCGGCATTCCGAGTGCGGTGTGCGCGCTCGGCCATCGAGGTCGAGGTGGGCCCCGACCGGTCGATCCTCGACGCACTGGAGGAGGCCGGGGCGCCGGTGCCCTCGTCGTGCCGCGAGGGCACCTGCGGGACCTGCGAGTCGCCGGTCGTGTCGGGCCGACCCGACCACCGCGACTCGCTGCTGACCGAGGACGAGCAGGAGGCGGGCGACACGATGTTGATCTGCGTGTCCCGCTCGCTCGACGACGAACTCGTGCTCGACATCTGAGGAGAATCGATGGATCTGGAGCTGGAGGGCAAGGTCGCGATCGTGACCGGCGCGAGCCGGGGGCTCGGTCGGGCCGCCGCCGAGGCGTTGGCAGCGGAGGGCGCGAACGTCCTCGCGGTCGCCCGCACCACCCCGGACCTGGAGAAGCTCCAGGCCACGGACCCGGAGCGGATCGCGATCGAGACCGTGGACATGCGCTCCGCGGAGCAGGTCGCAGCGCTCGCGGAGCACGCCGTCGCACGGTTCGGGCGGCTGGACGTCGTGGTGAACAACGCCGGCATCGCGCCGGCCGGGCGGTTCGTGGACCAGCCGCAGGAGCAGTGGGACGAGGTCTTCGCCGTCAACGTCCGGGCCCCGGCGGTGCTGGCCCGGGCGGCGGGCCGCTACTTCCTGGAGCAGCGCTCCGGAAAGGTGATCAACGTGGCGAGCACGTCCGGCATCAACGGCAAGCCGGTGCTGGTCTCGTACTCCGCCTCGAAGGGCGCGGTGCTGCAGTTCACGAAGGCGCTCGGGGCGGAGTGGGCGCGGTTCGGCGTGCAGGTCACGGCCATCGCGCCGGGTGCGTTCGAGACAGACGCGCAGTCCGCGGTGCTCGACGACCCGCAGACGCTGGACCGGCGGCTGCGCAAGATCCCGGCCGGCCGGATGGGCCGCGGGGACGAGTTCGGGCCCCTGGTCTGCTACCTGGCGTCGCCGCTGTCGGACTTCATGACCGGCTCGGTGATCGTCTTCGACGGCGGCGAGGTGAACAAGCTGTGATCATCGACGGACACACGCACGTCTATCCGGACAGCGTGGCGAAGAAGGCCATCGCCGGGTCGCCCGCGGACCTCAAGCGCTTCGGCGACGGCACCGTGGGTTCTTTGACGGCGGTCATGGCCGCCTCAGGGGTGGACCGGTCGGTTTGCCTCGGCGTCGCCAACACCCCGGACCGGGTGGACAACGCGAACCGCTTCGCGGGCTCGCTGGACCCGGCCCGCTTCGTCGGGTTCGGGTCGGTGCACCCGGGGCTGAGCCCGGAGGAGAACGTCGCGAGCCTGCGGGCGCACCGCCTCAAAGGCGCGAAGGTGCACCCGATGTTCCAGGACCTGCGGCTGGACGACCCGCGGCTGCACGCCACGTTCGACGCGATGTCCGGCGAGTTCGCCGTGATCATCCACGTGGGCGCGGCAGGGACGGACCCGGGCGAGCGGTGCAGCCCGGCGATGCTGGCGGACATCGTGCGGCGGTTCCCACGCCTGGACGTCATCGCCTGCCACTTCGGTGGTTACCGTCGCCTCGACGAGGCCATCGAGACGGTCATCGGGCTGCCGGTGTACGTCGACACGTCCTGGCCGCCCTCGCTGGGCACGGTGGAGCCGGCGAAGGTCCGCGCGGTGATCGAGAAGCACGGGCCGGAGCGGGTGGTGTTCGCCTCGGACTGGCCGATGGCCGACCCGGGCGCCGAGATCGAAGTCATCCGGGGCCTGGGGTTGTCGGACTCGGACACCGACCTCGTGCTGGGCGGCAACCTCGCCCGGCTGCTGGACCTGTCGTGACCCGCCGGGTCGCCCTGGTCACCGGGAGCGCCCGCGGCATCGGCCGCGCCGTCGCGGAACGCCTCGCCACGGAGCACGACGTCGTCGTGCACGGCAGGCGCGATCGTGCTGCGGCGAAGGAGGTCGCTGCACTGCTCGAGAAGCAGGGCGCCGAGACCCTCGTCGTCACGGCGGACCTGGGCGACCCGGAGCGGGTCGCCGTGCTGGCGGACGCCACCCTGGAGCGGTTCGGCCGGGTCGACACCCTGGTGGCCAACGCCGCGTCGACGGCGTTCAAGCCGCTCGTCGACGTCACCGGTCGGCACAGCCGGATGACCTTCGCGACCGTGATCGACAGCCTGGTCGAGCTCGTCCACCGGCTCGCGCCCTCGATGGGCGACGGCGGCAGGCTGCTCACGATCGGCGGGCTCGACGCCCGGTTCGCGCAGTCCGGGCACGGGCTCCTCGGCGGGGCGAAAGCCGCGCTGGAGGCGCTCACCCGGTCCTGGGCCGTCGAGCTGGGACCGCGGGGCGTCACGGCGAACACCGTGGTCCCGGGCCCGGTCCTCACGGACTCGCTGGAGACCTACCTGGGCGGGCAGGAGGACGTCCGGCGAATGCTGGTCGACCACACGCCCACCGGTCGGCTCTGCACTCCGGAGGACATCGCCGGCGTCGTCGGGTTCCTGGTGTCGCCCGCGGGCGGGATGATCTCGGGCCAGGTGCTGACGGTGGACGGCGGGATCAGCGCGCAGGGCGGCCCGTGGGGCGCGATGCGGGAGCTCTGGTAGCGCCCAGCGCGCCGAGCACCGACCGCTCCAGGTGGGCCGCGACCTCGCCGGGTGACCAGCCGAGGGCGAGCAGGTCCACGACCACCCGCTCGTCGAACAAGGTGACCCAGACGAGCACCGCGTAGTCGACGTCCTGCTCCGGGCACACGCCGTCCCCGACCAGCTCGCGCACCACCGGGGCGAGCACCGCGTGCAGGGCCGACGTCACCGGGTCCTGGGCGCGGACCCGCTCCAGGAACCCCGCGGGGCTGCGCATCTGGGTGGCGGCCCGACCCCAGCCGGCGGCGAGGGCGACCCAGCGGGAGCCCATCCGCTCGAAGCGGTCCAGGCCGCGGACCTCGGGCGGGACCGCGGCGAGCTCGCTCGCCAGTTCCTCGGCGAGCCGCAGGTAGAACTCCCCGAATGCCTCGTGGACGTCGGCGAAGTGCCGGTACGCGGTCGCCGTCGCGACGCCGGCGGCGCGGGCGAGCTCGGGCAGGCTGAAGGTGGGACCACGCTCGGCCAGGAGAACGCCCGCCGCGGCGACCAGCCGGTCGCGCGTCCGCGCAGTGTCGCGGCGCAGTCGCGCCTGCCCACTGGTCTGCCCACCGGCCTGCGTCGTCATGGTCGACTCATCGTGCCACATTTCGAGAACTTCTTCTCATGTTAAAGCGGGAAGAACTTCCCGACTCGGGCGTTGACCGGGCGTTCCCGGGATCCGACCCTGAGTGGGTCAAGTCGAGAATATCTTCTCGACTCCACTCTTCGGGAGGTCGTTCGTGTATCCGCCCCGCCTGCATGGCCGCCGTGCGCCGCTCGCCGCCGTGGCCGTCGTCCTGCTCGGCGCGCTCGTCGCCGGCTGCTCCTCGGCGCCCGGCACCACCACCCCGCTCGCGGATCGCGACACCTACCACGTCGGGCTGCTGCAGATCGCGCCCGCGACGTTGCTCGACCAGACGGTCAAGGCGTTCGAGGACCGGCTGAGCGCGCAGCTGGCGCCCAAGAAGGTCACGGTCGACGTGGTGAACGCCCAGGGCGACCAGAGCCTCATCGCGAGCTCGGCCCGCGATCTCGCCGGCACGGACGACGACGCGTTCGCCGTGATCGGCACCCCGGCGGTGATCGCGCTGGCCAAGCAGGTGACGGACCGGCCGGTGATCGCCATCGCGATGGGCGACCCGGTGGGGGCGGGCCTGGCGGCCAGCCTGGAGGCTCCCGGGCGGAACGTCACCGGGAGCGTCGACTACGTCGACCCGGCGCTGCTGCTCGACCAGATCATGACCGTGCAGCCCACCCCGACGCGGCTCGGCACCGTGTACGACCCCGCCAACCAGAACATGGTCGTCTGGACGGAGGCGCTCAAGAAGGCGGTCGCCGCGCACCCGAACCTCGAGCTGGTCGAGTCGACGATCTCCGGGTCGGCCGACGTCGCGACGGCGGCCCGCGGGCTGGTGGGCCGGGCGGACGCGGTGCTCGTGGGTCCCGACGCGACGGTCTTCGCCGGGCTGCCCGCGGTCGGGGCGGCGCTCGGCGGCGCGCGGGTCCCGGTCTACGTGTCCGGGGGCGACGCGTCCGTCGACGGGGTGCTGGCCACGATCGGGCCGGACTATCCGGCGGTCGGCGCGTTGGCCGCCGACGCCGCCGCCCAGGTGCTCAAGGGCACGCCCGCCGCGCAGGTCCCGTTCGGCAGGCCCGCGGGCGTCGAGTTCGGCATCAACCGCACCACCATGGAGTCGCTCGGGGTGACCATCCCGCCGTCCATCCTCGCCACGGCGACGGTGCAGTGATGCTCGGCAGACTCGTCCTCGACACCCTGGTGACCGGGCTGCCGCTGGTGATCGTGTTCCTCGGCATCCACACCGTCTTCCGGCTGCGGGCGGACTTCGACCTCACCGTGGAGGGCAGCTTCGCCCTCGGCGGCGCGGCGACCGCGGTGGCCCTGCTCGCGGGCGTCGACCCCGCCCTCGCCCTGCTCGTGGGCGCGGCCGCCGGGGCGCTCGCGGGGCTGGCCACCGCGCTGGTGCACCTCACGCTCGGGGTGCCGGTGCTGCTGGCCGGCCTGGTGATGAGCATCGGGCTGTTCAGCGTCACCCTGCACGTGCTCGGCGCCCCGACGGTGGGGTTGCTCGCGGCCTCGACCGTCTTCGACGGTGGTGGCGACATCCGGACCGTCGTCCTCCTCGCCGGCGTGGTCCTCGCCGTGCTGCTGACCTACCTGCTGTTCCTGCGTACCGAGATCGGGCTCGCGCTGCGGGCGAGCGGGGTCAACGCGCGGATGGCCCGCAGCCAGGGTGTCGACGACCGGGCGATGACGGTGCTCGCGCTGGTGCTGGCCAACGGGCTGGCCGGGCTCGGGGCGGCGCTGGTCGTGCAGACCCAGGGCTACGCGGACGTGAACATGGGCATCGGGACGTTCGTCGGCGGCGTCGGGGCGATCCTGCTCGGCGAGCTCCTCCTGCGCCCCAGCGGGTCCGCCGTGCTGCGGATCGTCGGCTGCGTCCTGGCGGGCACCCTGCTCTACCGGCTCGTCCTGACCGGCGCCCTGCGGATCGGGCTACCCGCCGCGGACCTCAAGGGCGTCACGGCCCTGACCCTGATCATCGCCGTGGCGGCGCACCGCTACCTCGGCGGCGGCGTCCGGCGGCTCTCCCGCGCTCGACGCGAGCGACCCGTGGCGGAGGTGTCCTGATGCTCGAGATCGACGACGTCACCCTCGTGCACAACGCGGGCCGCACCGACGAGGTCGTGGCCCTGGACGGGCTGTCGCTGACCCTGCCCGCGGGTCAGTTCACGACCGTGATCGGCAGCAACGGCGCGGGCAAGAGCAGCCTCGTGCAGATCGTCAGCGGCGCGGCGCGGCCGACCCGGGGACGGGTCCGGCTCGACGACGAGGACGTCACCCGCCACGGCGACCACCGCCGGGCGGGACGGGTCGCCCGGGTGTTCGACGACCCGCGCGCCGGCTCGGCGCCCGAGCTGAGCATCGAGGACAACCTGGCCCTGGCGATGGCCCGCGGTCGCAGGCGCACCCTGCGGTTCGCGGTGGGGGCGAAGCGCCGCATCGTGATGCGCGAACACCTCGCCCGGCTCGGCCTCGGCCTGGAGGACCGGCTCGGTGACCGTGTCGGGCTGCTGTCCGCGGGCCAGCGACAGAGCCTGACGATGGTGATGGCCGGGCTGTCCCGTCCCTCGGTGCTGCTGCTCGACGAGCACCTCGCCGCGCTCGACCCCGGGACCGCCGGACGGGTGCTGGACCTGACGCGCGAGCTCGTCGAGGAGATGGGGGCGACCACGCTGATGATCACCCACAACATGGAGCACGCGCTGTCCCTGGGCGACCGGCTGCTCGTGCTCAGCCGCGGCCGGGTGATCGGCGACCTCGACGCGGCGACGAAGCGCGACACGACGGTAGGCGGGCTCGTCGACATGCTCACCGCGTCCCAGGACGCCGTCAGCGACCGGCTGCTGCTCGCGGAGCGTGCGTGAGCACCCCGTCGAGAGTGGACCGGGAGGACCCGATGACCGCAGAGACCGAGACGACCGAGATCCGCTTCCACACCGGCGACGTCGAGTTCGCGACGCTGTCCGAGATCGCCGAGGCGGCACGCGCCGCGCTCCCGCCCGACGTCGTCGACTTCCTCGACGGCGGGTCGGGCGAGGAGCGGACCCTGCGCCGCAACCGGGAGGCGTTCGGCCGGTGGGAGTACCGGCCGCGGGTGATGAGCGGGCACGGGGTGCCGGACCTGTCGACCCGCTTCCTCGGCGTGGCGCTCGGTGTCCCGGTGCTCACCTCGCCGTTCGGCGCGGACGGCCTCTTCCATCCCGACGGGCAGTGCGCCGTCGCCCGGGCGAACGCGGCGGCGGGCGCGGCCAGCATCGTCCCCGAGGCGGGCACTCACCCGATCGAGGCGGTCGCGGCGGCCGCGCCCGCCGCGGCCCGGATCGCGCAGCTGCACCCGATGGGCACCCCGCAGACCTACGCGGCGATGCTGCGTCGGATCGCCGCGGCCGGCTACTCCGCCGTGTGCGTCACCGTCGACTGCCCGACGGCGGGCTGGCGGGAACGCAACCTGCGCAACCGCTTCGACCCGGACATCACGGTGATCACCGGGAACTACCCGGTGGGCGGCGCCGTCCGCCCGGAGGAGGTGTTCGGGCAGCTGTTCACCCGCACCGAGGCCGTCTGGACCTGGGCGGAGCTCGCCGAGCGGATGGCCGGGTGCCCGCTGCCGTGGATGGCCAAGGGGATCCTGACCGCCGCCGACGCGGAGGCCGCCGTCGAGGCGGGGGCGGCCGCGGTGCTGGTGTCCAACCACGGGGGCAGGCAGCTCGACGGCGCGCCCGCGGCGCTCGATCAGCTCCCCGAGGTCGCGGCGGCGGTGGGGGACCGAGCCCAGGTCGCGCTGGACAGCGGGGTGCGCACGGGCGCCGACGTGGTCACCGCACTCGCCCTCGGCGCGGACGTCGTGGTCCTCGGCAGGCTCGCCGCCACGGCGCTGGCCGCGGGCGGGGAGGCGGCGGTGCGGCGGATGCACGACCTGCTCCGGGCGGAGATGCTCACCGTGCTGACCCTGCTCGGCGTCGGCGGCGTCGCCGATCTCGGACCGGATCTCGTCCAGCGGCGGGCGCAATGATCCGGCGACAGCCGGGGCAGGCCCCCACGATCTCCGGGGCCGTGGCGCACGGCGGGCTGGTGTACACCGCCGGGCTGGTCGCGCCGTCCGTGCTGACCGGCTCTCCCGGCCCGATGGAGGCGCAGGTCGCCGAGGTGCTGGACCTCCTGCGGTCCGTGCTCGCCGAGTCGGGCACGGAGGCGGCGCGGGTGCTGCGCGTCGAGGCCTATCTCACCGACCCGGCCGACCTGCCGGTGTGGGACGCGGGGTTCGCCGCGGTCTGGCCCACGGACCCGCCCTCGCGCACCACGGTCTGCCTCACCCTGGCCGCACCGGGCGCGCGGATCGAGATCCAGGCGGTGGCGGCACTCCCGGCATGACCGCCTACGGCGGGCACACCGAACCCGGCCGCCGGCGTCGCTCACGGGGTCGTCGCCGTCAGCTCGTCCCACAGGGCCTGCTCGCCACCCGCGAGGACGCGCCGGCCGAGCATCTGCGCCCACTCCTGCTCGGGGAGGTCGGCGTCCCGGGTCGCCCAGAGCAGCCGGGTCAGCGGGTGCAGCGGGTACTCGGTGGTGATGCCCAGCGCCCCGTGCAGCTGGTGGGCGATCCGGGCCCCCTCGGTCGCCGCCGACCCGCAGACCACCCGGGCGTTCGCGGCCGCGTCCGCCGCGCGGGGGGTGTCGGCCGCGTCGAGCGCCGTCCCGAGGGCGGTCTCCGCCTGGAGCAGCTCGACCCGCAGCCGGGCCAGCGCGGTGGCGACCGCGGGGAGCGTGACGAGCGGGCGACCGAACTGCTCGCGGGTGCGCACGTGCTCGCGGGTGAGCCGATAGGCGCCGCGCAGCGCCCCCACGAGCGTGGCGGAGCGCACCGCGGCGAGCCGCGCGAGCACCGCGCCCCCGTCGACGCCCGCCAGCGGGTCCGCGGGCCCGGGCTCGACCTCGTCGAGCGGCTGCCCCGCCGCGTCCGTCCCCCGGGCGACGATGCGACCCACCGGCGCGGCCACCGTCGCCGACCCGTCGTGCGCCAGGAGTAGCAGGTGCGAGGCCCGCGACGCCCACGGCACGGAGAGCGGACCCCGCCCGCCGCGAACCACCGTGCCCGCAGTGTGCACCGTGCCCAGCGTCGGCTCGTGGTGTCCCGCCAGCGCCCAACAGGCGGTGGCGTGCTCGGCGAGGGGAACGGCCGCACCGTGCTCACCGAGGGCCTGGGCCACCTCCGCGAGCTCGCGCAGGGTCCCGCCGGACCCGCCCGCGGACTCGGCGACCCCGATCGTCGTCAGGCCCAGCTCGGTGAGGGTCTTCCATATCTCTCCGCCGCCACCGACGACGTTGCGGACCAGCTCGCGCAGTTCGCTCATGCCGCCACCTCGGCCTTCGTGATCATCGACAGCAGAACCTCCGACGCCCCGCCGCGCAGCGAGAACCCGGGCGATGCCAACAGGGACTGGGTGAGTGCAGCTCGCAGCGCGGGCGGCCCCGTCGGGGTGACCCGGCGGGCCAGCTCCAGGACGTCGCGCTCGAAGGCGTTCCCGAGCAGCTTGCACGTGGCCGCCTCCTGGACGGGCGCGCCGCCCGAGTCCAGCAGCTCGGCGATGTGACGGCACAGCCGCCGCAGGACGGCCAGCCGGGCGACGAAGCCGCCCAACTCCGCCGGGTCCGCGACCTCGGCCTCGGCGAGGACCTGGACCAGCAGAGGATAGGTGGTGAGCACCCGCTCCGGCCCACCGCGTTCGAAGGCGAGCTGCTCGGTGACCTGCCGCCAGCCGTCGTCCCGCGTGCCGATGAGGCGGTGCCCCGCGACCGGGACGTCGTCGAACGCGACCTCGTTGAAGTGGTGCTCGCCGGTCATGTCGACGATGGGGGAGACCTCAACTCCGGGTGCGCTCATGTCGACCACGAACTCGGACAGCCCGGCGTGCGGACGGACACCCTCGGCCCGCGGGGTGGTGCGGGCGAGCACGTAGGCGTGCGTGGCCTCGTGCGCCCCGCTCGTCCAGATCTTGCGTCCGGTGATCCGGAAACCGTCGCCGTCGGGCACCGCCCGAGTCCGCACCGAGGCGAGGTCCGACCCCGCCCCCGGCTCGCTGAGGCCGAGACAGAACACGACGTCCGCCCCCGCGATCCCGGGCAGGATCTCCTCCTGCAACTGCTCGTTCCCGTGCCGCAGGATCGCGGGTCCGATCTGGCGGTCCGCGATCCAGTGCAGGGCCACGGGTGCCCCGGCGCGCAGCAGCTCCTCGGTCACGGCCAATCGGTGCACGTTACCGAGGCCGCGCCCGTAGGGCGCCGGCCACGTCATCCCGATCAGGCCGCGCGCCGCCATCTCCTTGCTGAACGCGAGATCGGGACTGCGCAGCCACGAGTCGGCCCGCGGGACGTAGCGACCGGCGGTCCGCCAGTCGGCACAGAGCTCGCGTACCTCCTCGCGGAGTGCCTGCTCGGACGGGTTCTCCACCATGCCAACCACCTCTTCTCAGGGTCGAATCTATGAATACAGTAACCCGGATTGTTGGTGGGCGGCCCGAATGGGGACCGGCGGTGACGGGCGACTTGACAGCGGGCTTCAGCCCAGCCAGTCTAGGGTCATCGTTATCAGTTGTTCGTCCCCGGCGAACCTGCTGAGGACGCCTCCGAAGACGTAGAAGGGCACGACGAGGTGACCGAGACCGCGCACACCACGCGACGCGACATGCACAACGACTTCGACATCGAGGACGTCAGCCTCGCCGAGAACTTCGAGGAGGTGCTCGACGACCTGGTCGCCCGCTGTCCCGTGGCCCACAGCACGGTCGGCAAGGGGTACCACGTGATCAACCGGCACGCCGACGTGCGGCGCGCCGGGCAGGACTGGCGGACGTTCTCCAGCGCCGACGGTTGGCTGCTCAACCCGCCGGACGAGTCGATCCCGATCCTTCCCGAGGACCTCGACCCGCCCTACCACGACACTTGGCGTCGCGTCCTCAACCCCTTCTTCGCCCCGAAGAGCGTGGAGGGCATCGAGGACCTCGCGCGCAAGTACGCCCGTCAACTGCTCGACGGGTTCGCGGAGAAGGGGGAGTGCGAGTTCGTCGCGGACTTCGCCGCCCAGCTGCCCGGATTGATCCTCTTCAACTCCATCGTGCCGGTGCCGGTGGAGGACCTGCCGCAGCTGTTCCAGGACATCGACACCTACTCGTTCGGCCCGCTCGAGGACCGGATCCCGGCGTTTGCGCGGGTCTACGAGTACCTGAACACCTACCTGAAGTCGCGCGCCGAGCAGCCCGCGAAGGGCGACGTCATCGACGTCATCAATGCCGGCGTGGACCGGGACGGGCAGCCCTGCCCGTGGGAGGACAAGGTCCACATCCTGCTGGACGTCATCTTCGGCGGTCTGGCGACCACGACCCACGCGATGTCCGGCGCGGTCTACCACTTCGCCACGCACCCGGAGATCCGGAAGGACCTGATCGCCCACCCCGAGCTGATCCCGAACGCGGTGGAGGAGACGGTGCGGCTCTACCCGCCGGTCGTCGCGCCGGCGCGTACGGTCCGCAAGGACGTCGAGATCGGCGGGGTCCAGCTCAAGGCGGGTGACCGAATCGCCCTGAACTACGCCGCTGCCTCCCGGGACCCGGAGGCCTGCGCGAACCCGACCGAGTTCGACATCCGTCGCGCCGACATCGTGCAGGCCGCGTTCGGCGTGGGCGTGCACCGCTGCCTCGGCGCCCACCTGGCCCGCTTGGAGTTGCGTGTGACCATCGAGGAGTTCCTCGCCCGCATTCCGGACTTCGAGCTCAAGCCGGGCACCAAGCCCAGCTACGAGAGCGCGCAGCTGCGGACGATGAAGAATTTGCACCTCGTCTGGCCCACTTCTGCCTGAGGCCGGAGCCGACCAGGAGGACAACGTGAAGGTCACTGTCAACGGTGCGCTCTGCACCGGTCACGGTCGCTGCTACTCGCTGGCGCCCGGCGTCTTCGAACCCGACGACGAGGGGTACAACCTGGAGCGCGACGTGCCCATCGACGTGCCGGCCGAGCACGAGGAGAATTCCCGGCTCGCAGCCCACGCCTGCCCCGAGGGAGCCATCTCGATGGCGGAGTCGTGACCGCCAAGCTCTACGCTCATCCCACGCAGGCCGGACCTCTCCGACGAGGCGTTCCATCAGCACTGGCGTACCACCCACGCTGATCTCGCCCGCCGGATCAGCAGCCTGCGCCGTTACGTCCAGAGTCACCGCCTCCCCGGTCCACACGGGTCTGAGGTGATCGAGGAGGGCCCGCCACGGGGGTCGGAGGCTAACGGCGTCAAGCTGCTCCAGCTCGTGCGGCGGCCCGCGGGAATCGACCGTGAATCGTGGCGGGAGGAGCTGCTCGCCGCCGACCATGCCTCCGTGGGCAGCAGCCTGCACGCGGAACGGCACGTGATCGCCTTCTGCGTCCCGGAGAGCTACGGGACCGAGGGCCCGGACCCGCTCTTCGACGCGGTCCGGGAGCTGAGCTGGCCGACCCTCGAGGACCTCCGGCGGGCTCGGGACTCCGCGGCCCGGGCGCGGTTGGTCGTCACCGCCGATGTCGCCGAGGAGTACCGGGTCATCTGGCCGAAGGTCTGAGGCGCCACGAACATCAAGGAGAAGATCGAATGACCGCAAGCGCTACGGAGACGGGTACCGCCCTGGTCCGTCGGTACATCGACGCCGTGTCTGCCCTGGACGTCGACCGCATCGTCGCGACGCTGCACCCCGACGTCGTCATGCACATCCCGTTCGCGCCGGAGGGCATCCCGACAGTCGTCGAGGGCAAGGCTGCCGTCACGGAGTGGTTCAGCGCCGTACCGAATCTGATGGCGCCACTGAACTACAAGGACCACGACATCGTCGCGCTCGAGCGTGAGGGTGAGTACGTGGCCCGCTACTCCGGCTCGACCACCGTCCTGCCGACGGGGAACCCCTACAGCACGAGCTACGTGGCTCTGTTCACTGTCAGGGACGGGCTCCTGATCAGCACGACCGAGTACTTCGATGCGGTCGCCCTGGTCAAGGGGCTCGGCTGGACCGTCACGCCCCCCTCCGGGGCCTGACCGGTCAACGACCCGGGGCGGGTGGGCGTCTGGCGCCCACCCGCCCCGTTCCATGTCCGATTCCTCTCGAGCGAGGAGACCTGAGAGCATGACCTCCACCGTGACCCCGATCCGGAGGGACCGGGTGGTG
>NZ_JBJZON010000041.1:0-45193 GCF_047200735.1 Pseudonocardia oceanicola | reverse complement strand
TAATACTAGCTCGACACACTGTTGAGTTCTCAAAAGACACCCGCACACCATGGCTCACCTGACGGAGAACTTCCGGGGCATTCCCCACCGTACACCCACACAGATCCACAAGAATCCAGGGGGGTCCAGCTCGGGGGGCGGCCAGCGGGCCTGTTGACCGAACCCCAGGGGCTCGTTCTGTCCGGCGTCTCGCTGACGACGAGAAAGTTACACGCCCCGGCCGGCGACTGCAAAACGGGGGTCCCCATCCCGAAAACGAGCCGAATGTGCAGGTCACGGCGCTGCGCACCGCGGCGCCGGCCAGGTTGACGCCAGATCTCGGGCGTCATGACGGCGCTCACATTCTCGACCACGATGCCGTGCCGACGAGCTGGGAGCGCGTGCCTCGCCGACCTCGCTGCCCATCCACCGCACGTCCACCACGCGGGGCGAGCATCCCGGAAGCCCTGGCCGGGGCGCGCGGGCGGGCGCACCTCACCGCACGACCACCAGGTCTCCACGCCTGGACGCCCCACCGGCGTTCCTCGAGACGGTGGGCGGACTACAGGGCGACAGCGAACCTGAGTTGAACCGTCGCCTCGACGGCCAGGGTGCGCCTCTTCCGTCCGGTGCAGCGCGGAGGCGACCGCCGGGTGCAGCGCACCCACATCGCCCTCCCGGCCGGTGCGCCGCCGGGTCGACCGACCGGCACCGACCACCCGCGCGGCCGCCCCTGCGCCGCGGATGTCGCCGCCGAGGAGGCGACGTGCGGCTCCACGACGAACTCGTCCCGCACGTCGAGGCGTATCCCCACGTCGAGCGGGTCCTCGAGGGACCACGCGCGGCCTCCCTGGACGACCACGTGCCCGCGTTCGAACGCTGCGCCTGAGGTGGACTGCTCCTCCCGGCGCCGCCGGACCCCGATCCGGTCCTCGCGCGGGCCGGTACGACGGTTCTTCCCGGTCTGCAGAGCGAGTGTTGCCAGTGCGCGCCGGAACAGGGAACCAGCCCGCGGCGTTATACCCCCAGGGGTACGCCACGCACGTCCCGAGCCCGGGACCCGCGCGGCACGGCTCGAGTCACCGGCCGGCGTCCGTTGCGTGTACCCCCGGGCGTACCGGGTAGGCATGTCCTCGGTGCACCCGAGGAGAGCGAGTTGCCGTCACGCAGAGAGGAGCACCGGATGGACGTCGCCCGCACCATCACGCTCGACCAGCCGTACGACGAGGTCGTCCCCCGGGTCCGGGAGGCCCTGGCCGGGCAGGGTTTCGGGGTGCTGACCGAGATCGACATGACGGCGACGATGAAGCAGAAGCGCGGCGTCGACATCGAGGACTTCGTCATCCTCGGCGCGTGCAACCCCGAGCTCGCCGAACGGGCCCTGGAGGTCGACCGCCGCGTCGGGGTTCTGCTGCCGTGCAACGTCGCCGTTCGCGCGACGACCGACGGTACCGGCACGATGGTGCAGCTGATGAACCCGCAGCTGCTGGCCGGCGTGATCGACGACCCCGACCTCGCCCCGATCGCCGACGAGGCCGACCGGCGGATGGGCGTCGTCCTGGAGTCCCTCCGGCACTGAGCCGAACACGGACACGGCCGAACCCCGTACCTCCCGGCCGGCGCGCCCTGCCGAACGCCCTGGTCGGAGCCCGACGCGAACACCGCAGACCCGAACGTCACGGGCTTTGCGGGAGAGGGAAGTGAGGAGCCGATGAGCGAGACGACCGACACCACCGGCGAGGCGGACCGGGCGCAGTTCCGGGTCGAGACGATCGAGACCGCCGGTTTGGGGGACCGCAGCTATCTGGTCGACGACGGCGAGACCGCCGTCGTGGTGGACCCGCAGCGCGACATCGACCGGGTCACCGGTCTGCTCGACGAGCGCGGGCTGCGGCTGTCGCACGTGATGGAGACCCACGTGCACAACGACTACGTCTCCGGCGGGCTCGAGCTGGCCCGCGCCGCCGGTGCGACCTACGTCCTCGCGACCGGCGACGAGCTGGACTTCGCGTACCACCCGGTCCGCGACGGCGACCTCGTCGAGGCCGGCCGGCTGCGGCTGCGGGTGCTGCACACCCCCGGGCACACCCACCACCACGTCAGCTACGTCCTGCAGGACGCCGACGGGCAGGTGCACGGGGTGTTCACCGGCGGCTCGATGCTCTACGGCGCCACCGGCCGCACCGACCTGGTGCGCCCCGAGG
The DNA here is from genome assembly GCF_047200735.1 of Pseudonocardia oceanicola. Taxonomy (NCBI): domain Bacteria; kingdom Bacillati; phylum Actinomycetota; class Actinomycetes; order Pseudonocardiales; family Pseudonocardiaceae; genus Pseudonocardia; species Pseudonocardia oceanicola. The sequence continues at coordinate 43,010 of NZ_JBJZON010000041.1, read as the reverse complement.
ACACCGAGCAACTCACCCGCGCCCAGTACCACTCCGTACGCCGGCTGGCCGCCGAACTGCCCGCCCGCACCCCGGTCTACCCGACCCACGGGTTCGGCAGCTTCTGCTCGGCCACCCCGGCCAGCCCCGATGCCTCCACCGTCGGCGCGCAGGCCGAGACCAACCCCGCGCTCACCCGCGACGAGCAGGACTACGTCGACACCCTGATCGCCGGGTTGACCGCCTTCCCGGCCTACTACGCCCACATGAGCCCGATCAACCGCCAGGGCCCCGACCCGGTCGACCTGTCCCTACCCGAGCTCGTCGACCCGGCCGAGCTGCGCCGCCGGCTCGAGGCCGGAGAATGGGTCGTCGATCTGCGCGACCGCAGCGCCTTCGCCGCGGGGCACCTCACCGGCTCGCTCGGGTTCGAGCTGTCCACCACCTTCCTGCCCTACCTGGGCTGGCTCTACCCCTGGGGCGCCCCGCTGACCCTGATCGGGGAGTCGGCCGAGCAGGTCGCCGACGCGCGGCGCCAGCTCGTGCGGATCGGCATCGACCGGCTCACCGGCATGGCCCACGGCGACATCGAGCGGCTCGCCGACGGTCAGCCGCTGCGCTCCTACCGGGTCAGCGACTTCGCCGGCCTCGCCGATGCCGTGGCGAAGCGGTCCGGGGAGTTCACCGTGCTCGACACCCGTCGCGAGGACGAGCGCGCCGAGGGCGGGGTCCGCGGCTCGATGCACATCCCGATCCACGAGATCGCCCGACGGAGCGACGAGGTCCCCGACGGGGAGGTGTGGGTCTACTGCGGCTCCGGCTACCGCTCCTCGATCGCCGCGTCGATCCTCGACCGGCCCGGTCGCGACCTCGTCCTGATCGACGACAGCTACGCCCACGCCAGCGACGCCGGCCTGCACACCGAGGAGCCCGACGCCTGACCCGCCACCCCCCCGCAGCCTGAGCAGGCCCCGGCCGTCGTCCTGCTCCTCGGCCTGCCCAGGACCTCGGCGGTCGCGTCAGTCCGCCCTTCGCGCCCGCGAAGGCTGCACCCGCATCGGCTCGTCCGGCATCTTCGGGTACTCCGGCGGGTAGGGCATCTCGCCCAGTCCGTCCTGCTCGTACCACTCGAGGGCCTGCTCGCAGCCGCCCCGCTCGCGCCCCATGTCCGCGTGCGGGTGGCCGCGCTCGGCGAGCAGCCCCGGCACGGTGCGCAGGGTGAAGTCCCCGGGGGCGACCTCCGGTAGCGACTCCCAGCTGAGTGGCATCGACACGGTCGCCCCGGGCAGGCCACGGACCGACCAGGCCGACGCGATGGTGCGGTCCCGTGCCGCCTGGTTGTAGTCGAGGAAGACCCGCTCGCCCCGCTCCTCCTTCCACCACGCCACCGTCGCCTTGTCCGGGATCCGGTCGGCGACACGGCGGGCGATCGAGATGACGGCGCGGCGCACCTGGACGAAGTCCCACTCCGGGCGGATCGGCGCGGACACGTGGAGTCCCCGCCCGCCCGAGGTCTTGGGCCACCCGGTGAGGCCGGCCTCGGCGAGCACCTCCCGGAGCACGCCGGCGACGGTCACCGCGTCGGCGAAGCCCGTACCCGGCTGCGGGTCGAGGTCGATGCGCAGCTCGTCCGGGTGGTCGGTGTCCGGCGCCCGGACCGGCCACGGGTGGAAGTCGAGGGTGCCCATGTTCGCGGCCCAGGCGAGGGCCGCGGGCTCCGACGGTGCGAACGTGTCCGCCGTGCGCCCGCTCGGGAAGGTGACCCGCGCGGTGCGCACCCACTCCGGTGCCCCCTTCGGCAGCCGCTTGGCGAAGAACGGTTCGCCCGCCACGCCGTCGGGATATCGCTTGAGGTTGGTCGGCCGGTCCTGCAGCACCTCGATCATCGGGCCGGAGACCGCGAGGTAGTACTCGACGACCTCGCGCTTGGTGATCCCGAGCGCCGGGAAGATCACCTTGTCCGGGCTGGTCAGGCGCACCTCCCGGGTGCCCTCGGGACCCGGGACCGGCACCAGCTCGACCGTCTTCGACGCCATGGGCGCAACCTACCGGGGCCGGCCGACGAAATCCCCTCGTCGCGGCGGCGACCAGGTGCCGGCCTCCCGAGACGTGGCCGGCAGACCGCGCCGACGAGCGGGTTCGCGGCGCTACGCTCGGGACATGACCCCTCCGGAGCCGCGCCACCGGGAGCCTGCGTGGGCGCATCGCTTCGACGACGACCTCGTCGGGCTCGATCCGGCGGACCCCGAGGCGCGCGCCTTCGCCCAGCACCTGGACCGGATGCAGCGCGACCGGCCCTCGTTCACGGTCGAGGGCTACCTCGACGGCGTGCGGGACTTCGCCGAGGCGGCGAACCGGGCCCAGGGCGGCCGGTACTGGGCGGCCGTGCTCGTCGTGGTGCTGCTCCTCGTGGGCGTGGCGTGGGTGGTCGGCAACGCGCTCGTCGTCGTGGTGGGCCCCTAGGGTCCGCCGACCCGAAACATCCGGGCGTGCTCCTGCGTTGGACGGGGAGGCACCCCGTGCCGGGAAGGATGAGCGTGATGCCATGGGTCTGTTCAGCAGGGAGTCCGGAGCGCCCGAGGCGGCGCAGGAGCCGGCACCGACCGTCGTGAGGTCCGACGAGGAGTGGCGGGCCCGGCTCAGCCCCGCCGAGTACCAGGTACTGCGGCAGGCGGGCACCGAGCGGCCCTTCGTGGGTGAGTACACCGACACGAAGACCGTCGGCGTCTACAAGTGCCGTGCCTGCGGCGCCGAGCTGTTCCGCAGCGAGACCAAGTTCGAGTCGCACTGCGGGTGGCCGTCCTTCTACGCGCCGGCGGACGCCGCCGTGATCGAGCGGGCGGACACCTCGCTCGGCATGCGGCGGGTCGAGGTGCTGTGCGCGGCCTGCCACAGCCACCTGGGCCATGTGTTCGAGGGCGAGGGCTACCCCACGCCCACGGACCTGCGCTACTGCATCAACTCGATTTGTCTGCAGTTGCAGCCCGTCGAGTAGCCAGCTCGTCAGCACCACCCGCCGCCGGCGTCCCCTCGGGCGCCGGCGGCGCTGTGTTCAGGCCGAGGATCCACCACGCAGGAACACCAGTCACCTCCGACACCTTCTCGGCCACGGTGATGAGGTCGCGCGGCTTCGCCGTCCCAGCCTCCCAGCTCGAGTAGGCCTGGCGCCCGACACCGAGCGCAGCTGCGAACTCCGTCTGGCCTAGCTGCGCCTCATCACGGCGCACCTTCCGTAGCCGATCCGCCAGCGACCACTTCGGGAGTCGAGTCTCCGCGGCGTCAGTCGTCATGCCACCGACGATAGCAATAGTTAGGTTTCTCGCCTAGAGGCGGCGGGTCGGCGTTGACTCTGCGGTGGCTATTGCTATCTTCCTGGGCCATGAGCGAGCCCACTGCCCATCGCCACGAGGACGACGACATGTTGTCGCTGTCCGAGGCCGCACGCGTTCTCGGCGTCGCGGCGAACACGCTGCGCAACTGGGCCGATGCCGAGAAGGTCACCGCAGTCCGGACCCCCGGCGGTCACCGCCGCTTCCGATACCGCGACGTGCGCCAGCTGCTGGCCGCGTCCTCCTGAACCCGGACACGAAAGCGGGGCCGCGCCCTGGCCGGCGCGACCCCGAAGAACCCCGAAAGAGGTGCCGTCATGGTAACCGAGCACGCCCCGACCGGCTCGTTCCCGGCCGTCGCGCCGGTCGACGAGGCCGTCGACCAAGCCATCGCGGAGAGCGAGGCCGCCGGCTGGTTCGACCCGGCCACCGCCGAGGAGCTGGCCCACGCCGAGGAGCAGGCGCAGCTCGCCATCGCCGGCGACGTCGCCGCCGGTCTCGAGGCGCTCGCCGTCCTCGTCCGCGAGCACCCGCAGCTGGCCGAGCTGCTGCGGCTGCAGGTCGACAACCTGTCCGTCCCGATCCTCGACGACGAGCGCCGCGCGGCCGTGCTCGCCGCCGCGGAGGACCTCGGGGCGTCCGTCGCCCCGGCCCGCTTCACCGGCCCCGGGTTCGACTCCTGCGTCATCTCGTTCGGCGTCGGCGGCACGGTCCGCCTCGTCGTGTCGACCGTTGCCCCGACCGAGCGCCCGGCGACCCCCGCCGTCCCGTTCGTGCCGGAGCTGGAGACGTCGCTGTGACCGCCCTCGCCCCGGCCGCCGGGCACGTCGGCGCACACCGCCGCCGGCGCCGCGGTGCCCCGTCCCGGGTGTCGCAGTCCGCCCGGGACATCGCCCGCCGCTCCCGCCCGCACGGCGAGACCGCCCGGTTCGTCGCCTCCACTCTCCACGCCGCGCTGCTCCTCGGCGTGCTGCTCGCCGTCCCGCCGCTGATGGTGGTGTCCGGATGGTGACCGCGAAGGCCTCCGTGCTCGAGCACGTCCTGGCCGCCGCGCTCGGCCCGGGCCGCTACTGGGACGCCGACGGGATCCCCCTCGAGGGCTGGGAGTGGCGCTCGTTGTACGCCGACGCCGACTACCGCCGCCTCGACCGCACCTCGTTCGGGCCGGAGTGGACCGGCGCCGGCTGGGTCACGATCACGACCGAGTGGGCCGGCACCGACCTCCGCGCCGAGCCCGACCCGGACCGGGCCCCGCTGGTCTGGTCGACCCGCGTCACCGGCGGCGCCCTCGACGGGCAGGTCCGCCTCGCCGCGACCCGCGAGGTCGCCACCAAGGTCCACGGCCACGTCATCGGCCTCGTCTGCGAAACCCTCGGAGGTCCCCAGTGAGCGACACCGACGCCATCGCCTGGTGGGGCGGCTTCACCGCAGGCGCGATCGCCGCCTGGGTCGCGTTCGCCCTCGTCGTGTTCGCGACCTGGGCCCTGATCGCCGTGATCGGCCGCCGCGAGAAGCGCCGCGCCGACCGCGACGAGCAGCAGCCCCCGGCCGCTCCGGCGCCGATGCCGCCGGCGATGCTCGCCCCGGCGACCCTGCGCCCCGCCCGGGCCCCGCGGCCGCCGGAGCGGGCCGAGTCCCGCCACGCCGCCCCGGAGCCCGGTGAGCAGCTCGACCGGACCCGCGCGATGCCCGCCTACCGGCCCCGCAAGACCGTCTCACCGGCCGCACCATGAGGTGCACGGCCACGATCACCAGCGGCGAGCTACTGGTGAAGGTCGAGGGCGTCTACCCGGTGGGCCCGCTCGACGCGCAGCAGCTCGTCGGGGACGCTGCGTCCGCGATCGCCGAGTGGGTTCGCAGCTCCACGATCAGCCCCGCCCGTCGGGGTGTCCCCCGCGGCGAGGGGCCGGCCACCGCGCCGGCCCCGGCCGCTCCCGTTCCCCCGGTCGTCGACGTCTTGGAGGGCTCCCCCCACCCCTCCGTGACGGTGGTCGACGTCGACGACCGGGCCCCTGGCGGCGCTACTTCTCCCGCCGCCAGCTCACCGCCTCGACGTGCCCGCCGGGCGGTGAAGACGACGGCGGCCGCGCGACCGGGGACACGCAAGACGGTGCCCGCGGCCGCCGTCGTCGGGGACCCCGTCGACCTCGACACCCCGCAGCCGGCCCCACCGGCACCGGAGAAGCCCACGCAACACGCCTGCCGGGACGCCGCCGAGGAACTCCTCGCCGCCGGCGTCCCGGCCGCCGTCGTCGCGGCCGAACTGGACCTGCCGCTCGCCGACGTGCGGGCGTGGAAGAAGGAGATGGGCGGATGAAGAACACCATCGTCGTCACGGCGGCCGAGCCGAAGCATGGGATGCACCTCGAGGAGCTCGCGTCGGCGCTCGCCAAGCTGCAGGACCTGGCGCCTGCTGAGGCCGAGGTCCGCGTCCGGACCCGCTTCGGCGCCAACAGCAACGGGTCGCTCATCACCTCGATTGCGGTCGCCTGGTGAGGATCCTGACCTCGCACCTGCTCGGCGTGCTCGCCGACCTGCTGCAGACCACGCACGCCGACTCGGACGCCGGCGCGATCGGCGGGATCCTGCTGCACACCGCCCGGGGCAACCACGGGTCGGAGCCCGGTGCGCTCGAGCTGCTCGCCGGGATCTCCACCACCCGCCGGATCGCGGGCCACACCTACGCGCCGTGCGCCGGGCAGCTGGTCGCCCCGACCCTCTGGGCTCGGCGCGACGTCCGGTCGGTCGTCACCGTGTTCAAGGCCGCCCGGGGGAAGGACAAGAAGAACCTCCACGCCGTCGAGATCCACGCCGGCGGCGGCGAGGTCGAGATCCGCGAGGACCCCAACCTCATCGACGACGGGGTCCGCCTGACCTTCGGCGAGGGCGACGCGAGCGACTTCCCCGCCCCCAGCGTCTATCGGCTGCTCGCGTGTGAGTTCGCCGAGGAGTACCGGGACCTCGACGGGCGCGTCGTCGGTGCCCAGCCGATCACGCACTACATGTCGAGCGACCTGGCGCCGTTCCTCACGGTGGCCAAGCGGCGCGGCGAACTGTTGCGGCTGTTCCGGTCCCACCAGTTCCACCCGCAGCTCGTGCAGATCGGCGAGGCCTACCGCGGCATCCTCGCCCCCGCAATCCCCTCGACCACCGGCTACGACGAGCAGCGACCCGACGCCGACCTCTTCCCACCCGACCTCGACCACAAGCGCTGGCAGCCCGCCGAGCAGCCCGAGAGGCCAGCCGAGGAGCGCCGCCCGGACCAGCTTGAGTTCGACGTCGACGGCCTCATCGCGAAGCTCCTGGAGGGCACCGAGAGCGCCGGAGAGGCCGGCCAGGAGGAAGGCCAGGCCGGACCGGAGAAGCCCGCCGAGCAGGACGAGGGCCAGGACGCCGACGAGGACGGCGACGAGGGCCCGGCCGGTGCCTGATGACGATCGCGCCGGATCAGTCGCTGACCGGGGACCCCCTGACCGACGAGCTCGTCCCTCTCGTCACCGCGCTCGCCGACGCCGTCTACGCCGGCGACGCGGCCAGGACCGCGGAGATCCGCGCCCACGCCGAGGCTGTCGTCTCCGCGCGCGGCGCGGATCCCGCTGAGGCCGGCTGGGCGCTGGCCACTGTCGCCGCGGCCATGGTCCCCGGCGGCGCTCACCCGCGACTCCTATTGGCGTGGCGGGCAATCCCAGCACTTCAGGAAGTAGACCCGTGACCTGGTTCAAGATCGACGACGGGTTCCACTCCCACCCCAAGATGTTCGACGCCTCCGACGCTGCTGTGGCGTTGTGGACGCGCGCCGGCTCGTGGGCCGCACAGAACCTCACCGATGGGTTCGTGCCGTCCACCCTGCCCGCCCGCCTCTGCGACGACCCGGGGAAGGCGACGGAGGAGCTGATTCGTCGCGGGATGTGGACGCGAACCCGCGGAGGTTTCCAGTTCCACGACTGGCTCGAGTACAACCCGTCCAAGGAGAAGGTCCTCGCCGACCGGGCCAAGGACGCGGAGAAGAAGCGCAAGGCCCGCGCCGCTCTCGCGAAGAAGCGACGCACCGCCAACGCCCGTCCCCCCGCGAATCCCGCGGGAGTCCCAAGGGAGTCCCCTGGGGACGCCCCGGGGGAGTCCCCGTCTACCCGACCCGGGGTCCCTCATTCTTCGGGACCCCCCGGGGGCCGTGCCGGGCCTGACGGCCCTCCGGCCGACCCGGACGTCGCCCCGAGCGACCCACGAGCGCTCACCGACGAGCAGCTCGAAACGAACCGGCGCGGCATCGCCGCCGTTCGTGAGCAGATGCGCAACCGGCCCCGGCCCGACCGCGGCCAGCCTCGATGCCCGGACTGCCACGACCGCGACTGGGTCCTCGGCCCAGCCGGCCAACCCGTCCACCCGCCGACCCGATGCGACCACCCAACCGTCTCGACCAGCCGAAACCCGGAGAAGGTCAGTGCCTGAGCAGCTGTTCATCTGCGAAGATGTGCAGGTCCTCCCCGTCGTCGTCCCCGCAGGAGGCGACCACGATGACCAGCAGCCGGCCCACCCGAGCCCAGACCCGCGACCGGCACCGCCTGGAGTGGCTCTGCGAGCGGGAGGACGCCCAGACCGTCCCCTGCCCGGACTGCCATGCACCGAGCGGCTCCACCTGCACCCATCCGACCGGCCAACCCCTCGTCCGCGCCCCAGCGCACCCCGGCCGGATCCGCGCCCGACGAGCCGCCTCACCACCACCCGAGCAGCGCTCGCACGCCTGATCCCCGCCCCCCACCACGCCGCCCTCTTCGCCTGCGGCACCGCGTTCGGCGGACTCACCCTCGCCGGACACCCCTGGGCCGCGCTCATCGCGCTCGCCCTCACCACCGCCATCACCCACAACCCCAACCCCGACGAGCCCGCCCGACCCCACACCCAGACCTGGGCCAACTACGCCAGGACGAGGAAGAACGGAGCACACCAGTGAGCCTCTCGACCACCAGCGAGCACACACTCGCCGACGACGACCAGGACATCGCGATCCACTCGGCCAACGTCGGCACGATCACCGGACTCGCCGACCCGACCACCACGACCTGGAAGGTCAACCGGGAGCTGCTCGACGCCGACGCGACCACCCCGCCCGCCCTGGCGGCCGAAGACGGGGACGCCCTCGCCGACGTGTTCCTCCACGCGTTCTACGGCAACCGCGGCGGGCCGCTCACCGAGCTCTCCCACGTCGACCTCGTCAAACTCGCCGCCGCCCCGCCCTACCACGACACCTTCGCCCACCAGCTCGCCCAGCGCCGCGAACAGGCCGCCGCCGGCATCGCCGCGATCTACCCCCTACTCGCCGGCGCGATCCGCCAGACCGTCCTCGACGAGCTCGAGGCCGCCCAGATCGCCGGCACCCAGCTCATCGCGACCGACACCCTCCGCCGCTGGGGCGTGAACCTCGACGCCGTCGCCGACCACGCCGCCGAACGCCGCAAGCTCGCCGCCACCGGCGCCCGCCACCTCGCTGACGAGATCCGCCGCGAGATCGCCCACCCCCTCGACGACCCCGACACCGCCGCCGACGTCTACCGCGACGCCTCGATCTTCGACGCCGAACGCGAAGACCCGGCCGCCGCTGCCGCCTTCGCCGACGACGCAGTCCTGGTCCGCGGCTCGGAGGGGCAGGCATGAGCATCCTCGCAGCCTCGACGCCGCCGGAACCTCCCGTTGGGTCGGTCGTGCTCGACAAGACCGGCAGGGCCTGGCAGCTCCTGCGGGGCATGAAGCACTGGCTGGCCGCCGGGGCCACCGGCGAGACCGGGATCTTCGGCGGACCCGCGCCCTACAGCTGGACGGGGCTGCTCGTGGCGTACGGCCCCCTCCAAATGGTCCACAACCCGGAGGTCCCGGAGCTCGGAACCGACATCACGCGGGCCTTGGCCGGTCGAATCGAGAACGTGCGGACTCACATCGGTCAATGCGGGGACAGCACGGAGGCGGTGGTGGCACGACTCGACGAGCTCGGCGCGATCGCCGCCGAGCTGCGCGGCGAGGCCCAGCGATGATGGTCGGGAACCTGCAGGCGAAGCCCTGCAACGAGTGCCAGGCCCCGATCATCTGGCCGCGGTCCGCCCGCTCCGGCACGGCGACCCCGCTCGACGCGCAGCCGTCCCCGCGCGGGAACGTCGCCCTCTACGAGCGCGGCTCCGGCACCCAGATCGCCGCCGTGCTCACCCCACGCGCCGCCGCTGGGTACCGCGCCGCCGGCCAGCCCACCTACCTCCACCACGCCGTGTCGTGCCCGTTCGCGGCCCGCTGGAACAAGGGCGCGGCCCGGGCGGAGGGACGCTCGTGAACGCCCCCGCAGACACAGCCGCGCCCGCCGTGTGGTGGTCGCCCAGCCTGGACAGCGAGGCCGGCTACGGGCTGATCAGTCGGTTCGGTGGCCACTGGTGGCAGGAGTTACAGCACGGCTGGGCTGAGCGCCGCGACCTGCCTGCTGACGCTGTCCGCCTGGTCCCCGTCCGTGACGAGATGGAAGAGCATTTCATCGACGCGAACGAGCGCATGGGCGAGGCGCTGGTCGAGATCGGCATGGCGCTCGGCCTCGGCCGCCCCGGCGTCGGGCACACGTGGGGCTCTCCCGAGATCCTGGCGAAGATCGCCGAGCGCGACGAGCTCGCCGAGCTGGCCCGTACGGCTGCCGAAGCAGACCCGAGCCTTGCCGACGAGTTCGAGCAGATCTCCCGACCCGCCGCCGTGCCCGGCTCGATGGCCGCCGCGTTCTGGGCCCGGTACGACAACCTCTTGGCCGAGGTCGCTCGCCTGCGCGCCGGGGCGGTCCCGGACATCGGGCAGGACCGGAACGCCTGGGCACAGGAGAGCCGAGAGATCGTCCAGTCCGGGCGCTGCATATGCACCGAGGACGAAGCGTGCTGGGAGCACGAGGCGCTGGAGATGTGCGCGGAGCACGCCCAGCAGCAGGCGCCCGCCGCCCCCTCGTCGGGGGACACCGACGCCGACAAGAGAACGATCATGTCTGACCGCGCCCCCGCAGACAAAGCCGGCGCACCCGCCGTGCCGCACAAGGCGGCCGCGTTGCTGCTGGCTGCTGCCCGCGTTGACCCGAAGCTGCGAGCGGCAGCCGAGCAGGTGCAGGACGCGCTGATCGCGATGGAACGCGAGCTAGAACGCCGCCGCGCCGGGGCGGTCCCGGACACCGGGCAGCCCGCCGCAACGGCTCTGGTCCGTCTCGGGTGTGTCGACCACGGCCACCACGACGTCGCCCCGTATGACGCTGCCCGGATCGTCGCCTCACTGACCGCAGAGGTGGAGGAGATCAAGGCGCATCCGGAGGACCACGCCGGGGAGTCCGAGCCGTGCCCGCTGCACGACGCCCTGGAGTGGGCGGTCGACGTCGAGATGTACGCCGAGCACGTCGACTCCCGGCTGCTTGTGTCGGGCGCGTACGTGGAGGACCCGGAGACCGGAGAGGTCAGCCCCGCTGCCGCTTCCCCGTCGGGGGACACCGGGGAGGCTCAGGCATGACCAAGGCGATGCGTGAGCAGCTCTACTGCGGGTGCTGCGGCACCGAGCTTGGCCGATCCACGCGGTCAGATCCCGACTGGTGTAAGCGGTGCCTGCCGCACATCAAGAGGCACACGGAGGCGCCGCTGTGGGAGCGGACCTACTTCGCCCAGCACAAGCGGGACTGCCCGTTCCAAGCTTCCTCGTCGGGGGACACCGGGGAGGCCCGGGGCTGATGGGCGCCTACGAGCTGAAGCACTGCCCGCACTGCCACCGCGAGCTGAAGACCACCCGCGGTGGCCGGATCCCCCCGCACACCCTGCTGCGCGACGAGGGCGGCGGGTGCCCGGGCGGGCGCCTGTTCCCCACCGACGACCCCCGCGCGGGAACGGAGATCGACGGGTGACGACCACGACCCTCGAGGAGACCTTCGCCGACGGGGAGTGGAAGCTGCGGGCGGCGTGCCGCGGCCACCCCGACCCGGACCTGTGGTTCCCCGACGGCGGCCCGGGCCGGCCACGGCGCGATGCGCACTCGGCGGCGGTCGACGTGTGCCGGGGCTGCACCGTCCGGGCCCGCTGCCTCGACTACGCCCTGGCCCGGGACGACCGGCACGGCGTCTGGGGCGGCCGCACCCCGTCGCAGCGGGTCGCGCTCGGGCATGCCTCGTGACCACCTCCCGCCGCCAGCTCACGTCGCAGGGGCTGTTCGCCGCGCTGTCCCGACCGGCCGAGCAGCCCCCCGCGCCGGCCCCGCCACGCCGGCCGCGGCGCCGCGACGAGGAGAACTTCACCGCGAAGGTGATCTCGACGGCGCAGTGGCACGGCTGGAAGGTCACCCACTTCCGGCCGTCCCGCACCGCGTCCGGCCGCTGGGCCACCGCCGTGCAGGGCGACATCGGCTCGCCCGACCTCCTCCTCGCGCGGCACGGCGACGTGATCCTCGCCGAGCTCAAGACCGACGACGGCCGGCTCCGCCCCGAGCAGCGCGACTGGCTCACCCACCTCGGCCCCATCGCCGTCGTCTGGCGGCCGAGGGACTGGGACGCCGTCCTCGCCCGCCTCGCGAAAGGACCCACCACCCGATGACCACCGCGTGCCGGTGCGGCCACCCCGAGGCCGCACACGAGCACTACCGCCCCGGCACCGACTGCGGCGCCTGCGGCCGGGAAGCGTGCCCGCATTTCCGGCCCGCCGCCGCCCGCCGGCGCTGGGCGGTCCGACCCGGCGACGTCGTCACCCTGCTCGCCGCGGCCGCCTGGTACGCCCGCGTGTCCGCGGCCGCGGCCCGCGCCCGCCGCCGCGCCCGCCGCCAGCTGTGGAGCCCCGATGCCTGACCAGCTCGACCTCATCCCCGACCCCGCGCCGGCCCGGGGGCTGTGCCGCTGGTGCTCGACGAGCCTGCCGCTCCCCAGCGGGCTCGTCGCCCCGCACGACACCCCGTGCCCGTGCCAGCACGGGCACCCCCCGGGCCGGCGCTGCCCCTTCCTCACCACCTGCCCCGGATCGAACAGGGAGCCCCGCACCGATGTCTGACCAGACCTCCGCGCACCGCTGCCGCCGCGGCACCCGCTGCCCCCGCCGCCAGCTCGAGGGCGCCCGCTGGCTCGGCGCCGCCCTCGACGCCCCGACCGGGATCTGCGACACCGACTACCGGCTCCTCGACCGCGCCCTGGGCGAGCTCAACGAGCTGTGGCTCGCCCTGCGGATGCTCACCCGCCCCTCCCTCGCAGCCCCCGCCGGCCCCGGTCCGCGCGGCAGCAAGACCCCACCCCTGCCGCTGCGCGCCGAGCCGCTCGTCACCGCGGAGGCGATCCACCGCGAGCTGTCCGGGTGGGCCACCCTCACCCGCGCCGCCCTCAACACCCGCCCACCGCGCCGGCCCGACGTCCCGAAGGCCGTGCACCCCGACGACCGGCTCATGCACCTCGAGGCCTACGACGTCGGCCGCGACTCCCAGCACCTCGCCATGGCCCTCGACACCCTCCTCGCCCTCCCCCGCCGCCCGATGCGCCGCTGGGACCCCACCGGCACCCGCGAGGACGTCGCACACCTCGACGGCGCCGACGGCGCGGTGATCCTGCTGAACCTGCACCAGCACGCCATCGGCGTCGCCGGCCGCTCCCGCCTCGTGCACCAGTCGGTCTTGCCCTGCCCCCTCTGTGACTGTCAGACCCTCCAGCGCGACAACGGCGACTCGGACTGGCACTGCGCCTCGTGCGGGACACTGGTCCCCGAGAACAAGATCCAATTCTTCTCGCGGGTCCTACTACAGGATCTGGATGACGCCGACGCCTGCGACCAGTGCGACGAGCTCGGCCGCCGACACGACGACCCGAACGGCACACTCTGCGACCACCGGCCCGCGCAGGCCCACGCCTCGTGACGCTCGACCAGCTCGGCCAGGCCGGCACGTTCGTCGGCGTGCTCATGCTCCTCGCCGTCCTGCTCGCCGCGATCCTCGACGACAACCGACACGACCGGTGACCCGCCCCGACCCCTGGCCCTGGCCCGCCGACACCCCACGCGACCGCGACCGGCGCATCGCCCGCGCCTACCGCGGCGCCCTGCACGAGCTCCACCCCGCGGTGGTCGCCCACCTCGACCAGACCTTCCGCGACCTCGGGCAGGCCTGGATCAGCGAGGAGCCCGTCGCCTACGACCTCGAGGACCTCCTCACCCCCGAGCAGGTCGCCGACTTCGCCCAGGTAGCCCGCCGCACCGTCGACACCTGGCGCCTCGAACGCACACCCCCGCTCCCCACCGTGCGCACCCCCGACGGGATCCGGATCCGGTTCGGCGACCTCATCGAGTGGCAGGCCGACCGCCGCCGCCGCCGCGCGACGATCGGACCCGCCCCCCGGACGTAGCTCGGCCCCGGCGGCGAGCGCGTCCGCTCACGTCCGGGGCCGAGTGGTGCCGCTTGCTCAGCGGCCGTCTGTGTCCTTCGGGTGTACCCAGCCGTAGGCCGTCTTGTGGTCCACCTGGAGTGCCTTGCCGATCTGCCGCCACGACCACCCGCGGCGGTTCAGCTCGCGGGCTATGTCGCGGCGTGCCCAGGCGCGCGTCTCCTCCAGCTCCCGGTACGTGCCGAGCAGGACGTCTACAGGTAGGTCGTCGAGGTTGTCGAGGTTGTCGAGGAAACGGACCAATGCGGCTGGCACCTCGCGTCTCTGGCCCGTCACAGCCGGAGCCTATCGGGGCGGTGTTGATGGGGAATTGAAACCACGCTAGCGTGGAATCGGATCCCCAATCAACACGCAGAGGAGAGCCTCATGAGGTTCTGCGCGCTGCTGGTCGCCTTGGTCGCCGCCGCGGCGGCGTGGGCGGCCGGCTACGGCCCCCTCGTCGTCGCCCTGCTCGCCGTGATCGCCTGGGCCCGTACGAAGCGCACCGCCCGACCCGCCGGCGGGGCGTGGCGCACGACCACCGTGCGCGGCCACCTGCATGGCGGCCGCGACGGGAAGCTGATCGCCACCCACGAGGCCGGGCACGTCGCCGCGACCCGCGCCCTCGGCGGCCGGGTCCGCTCCGCCCGCATCTGGGACGACGGCGGCCTCGTCCAGGCCACCATCCCCGACACCCCGCTCGCCGCGGTCACCTTCCTCCGCGCCGGCGCAGTCGCCGCCGGCACCTCGCGCGGCGCGGGCGCCGACAACGACGCCATCCGGAAGGAGCTCCGCGCCATCCCCGCACGCGAGCGCCGGGACCTCGAGCGACAGGCCACCCGCGACGCCCGCCGGATCGTCTCCCGCGCCTCCACCCAGATCCGCCGCGACGCGGCGACCATGCGAGAGCGAGGACGGCTGTGACCGAGCCCCGCGACCGCGACTGGGTCACCTGGGCCGGCCTCGGCATCGTCGGCACGGCCGCCGCGATCATGTCGTTCGTCGCGCTGTCCGACCTCGCCCGGATCCTCGGCGCCACCGCCGTCATCCCCCTCGCCCCCGCAGGCGAGCCCGACCGCCCGGGCCCGGGAGTCCCGGTCGCCTGGCTGCTGCCACTGACCGTCGACGTGTTCGCGTTCGTCGCCACCCGGGTGTGGCTGCGCGGCGTCGCGAACGCCGAGGCCGTCACCTTCGCCCGCCGGGCGGCGTGGGCCGCGATCGTGACCACGGTGGTCGGGAACGGCCTCCACGGCTACCTCGTCTCCCGCGCCAACCCCGACGACCCCTGGATCGCCTCCGTCGTCGCCGCCGCCGTCCCCGCCGTCGTGTTCGGCGGCCTGGTCCACCTCGCCCACCTCGTCGGCCGCGGCCCCGACCACCAGCCGGACACCTCCGCCCGCCCGGACCCGTGGCTCACGATGCTCGACGACGTCCTCGCCGAACCCTGGGCCGCCGCCCTGCACGGATGGCCCCCGAAACCGGGTGAGCCCTACCGCGACCGGCGGGCGAACAACGCCCAGATCGCCGCCGACGTCCGCCGCGTCGAGGCCGAACTCGGCCGCGAGCTCAAGCGCGACGACATCGCCCGCCTCTGGGGCATCGGCAGCAGCCGCGCCACCGCCGTCCTCACCCTCAACACCCCCACCCACCAGCCCGTCGACGACCCGGCCGCGGCGCCGGCGGCCTGATGTACCGGAGCGAAGAGATGCCCATCCTGCGCGGCCTGGCCGCCCTGTTCGTCGTCATGGTCGTGACCGTCGGGATCATCGGCGCCCTCGTCCTCACCCGGCCGGCGCAGACCTGCTCGACCGACGAACGCCCCAGCCCCTACGGGGTCATCCGCACCGAGACCTGCATGATCCGATGACCACCACGACCCCCGACCAGCCGGGCGGCGAGCCCGCCCAGGTCGACCAGATCCCCGAGCCGAAGCGCACCGCGTTCGACCGGATCACCGCGCGTCGCGAGGGCGAGAAGAAGCCCATCATCGTGCCCTGGCTCCGCGACGCGGCCGAGCGCACCCAGATCGTCCGCTGGGCAGTCGGCTACGCCTGGCACGTCGGCCTGTTCCACCTCGTCCGCCTCCCGCTCTACCAGTGGCGCCTCATGCAGCGCGCACCGATCGGCGTCGGCCAGACCGTCAAGGCGATCGGCTCCGCCCTCACCGACTCCGAGGCGCGGCCCCTGCGCCGCTCCGCCGTCGCCCGCGACGACGTGAAGGAGTACATGCAGCTCGCCCGCGAGCGAAACGCCCGCATCCGGCACCGCGCGGTCGCCGCCGCCGCGATCGGCTTCGCCGTCCTGCTGCTCGTGCTCCTCATCGTGTTCGCCGCGGCCCCCGCCCTGCGCTGGCTCGCCGGCGAAGCCCTGATCATCGGGTTCGGCGTCGCTGGCCGATCCCGCACCACCCCGCTGATCAGCAAGGCGACCACCCCGCTGCACATCGCCCCCGTCCTACGCCAGGACGCCGTTGAAGTCGCGCTCCGCTCCCTGCCCAGCGTGCTCAAGAAGGACGCGGCGCTCGAGTGGCCGGACCCGATCATCAAGGACGGCCCCGGCTGGCTCGCCCGCGTCACCCTGCCCCCCGGCGTCACGGCCCAGCAGGTCATGGCCAACCGCCCCGGGCTCTCCTCCGGCCTGCGCCGCCCCCGCGGCTGTGTGTGGCCCGCCCAGGGCCCCGAGCACGACGGCGACCTGCTCATCTGGGTCGGCTTCCAGGACATCCGCACCGCCCGACAGCCCGCCTACCCCCTACTCGAGCGCGGCACCACCGACGCCTTCGCCGCCATGCCGTACGGCACGAACCAACGCGGCAGCAAGGTCGGCATCACCCTGATGGAGAACAACGTCCTGATCGGCTCCATGGCCGGCCAGGGCAAGACCAGCGCCATGCGCGTCCTCGGCTGCGCAGTCGCGCTCGACCCGACCGTCGAGCTGCGGATCTGGGAGCTCAAGGGCTCCGGCGACCTCGACGCCCTCGCCCAGGTCGCCCACACCTACGGCTCCGGGCAGGACGACGAGACCGCCCGCGGCTGCCTCGAGGACCTCCGCGCGATCCGCGCCGAAGTCGAACGCCGCTCCATCGAAATCAAGAAGCTCGCCCGCAAGACCCCCGAGCTCGTCCCGAACAACAAGACCACCCGCGAGCTGGCCAACCGCCGCGACCTCGGCCTGCATCCCATGGTCGTGCTGCTCGACGAGGTCCAGAACCTCTACAGCCACGAGACCTACGGCAAGGAAGCCGGCAAGCTCGCCCTCGACATCATCCGGCTCGGCCGCGCCTTCGGCGTGATCCTCATCCAGGCCACCCAGCGCCCCGACGCCGAGTCCCTCCCCCGCGGGATCAGCGCGAACGCCGGGATCCGGATCGCCCTACGCGTCATGGACGCCGACGCGAACAACATGATCCTCGGCTCCGGCATGTACGCCTCCGGCATCCGCGCCACCGAGTTCACCCCCAAGGACAAAGGCATCGCCTGGCTCGTCGGCGTCGAGGACGAGCCGATCGTGGCGAAGAGCTACAACCTCGACGCCACCCAGGCCAAGCGCATCGGCGAACGAGCCCGCAAGCTCCGCGAGGAGGCAGGCCGGCTCACCGGCCACGCCATCGACCAGGACGTCGCCCGCGCCGAAGACCGCGCCGCGAAGGTCGACCTCCTCGACGACATCCGCCAGGTCATGTCCGACCAAGGCGTCGGCTGGATGTGGAACGCCTCCGCCGCCGGCGCGCTCACCGCTCTGCGCCCCGAGGCCTACGACGGGCTCACCGCCGACACCCTCGGCCGGCTCCTCGCGAAGCGCGGCGTGAAGACCCGCGCGATGAACCGCAACGACCCCGACGGCAGCGGCCGGAAGAACCTCGTCGGGTTCGACCTCGAGGACGTCGTCCGAGCCCAGTCCGGACCGCTGCAGGAGGCCGGATGAGGTCGACACCCGTCGACCATGCAAGGTCGACGGGTCGACCCGGGTCGTCGACCTTCCGCAGGCCCCTGACCAGCGATGTAGACAAGTCGACCATCGGAACCCGACCCCCGGAGAATCCCGTGATCTGGGCACTTCTGGCCCTCGCCGCCGCGTCGCTACTGCTGGCCCTCACCGCCTACCGGATCCGCGCGGCCTGGGACCCTTTCACCAGCAGGGGCCGCCGGCGCGCCGTGTACTGGCTGCGCGGGTGGTGGAGAGGCGATCAGGCCGAGAACCGCGACGAGTGAGCGCCCGGAACCGTCGGCTGACCGTGATACAAGCCCAGCCATCTAACCCCCGAAGGAGCACCTTCCCTTGCCTGCGACCGTCCCCGCCGCCTCCCTGATCGCCCTGCAGCAGTGCACGGGGCAGTGTCTGCTCGCCCTCGACGACGACTGCGACTGCCGGTGCAGGGGCCGCTGGCACGGCGCGCTCACCGAGGCACGCATCCCGATCGACTCGGCCTGGCGGGCGCCGGTGGTCTCCGACCGGCGGCCCCAGGCCACGCTCCCGCCGACCCCGCCGCCACCCTCAGCGGATCTACGCCTGCTCCTCGACATCCTGGACGTCTGGACGAGCGGCGACGAGACCCCTGGCCGCATGCACAGCTTCACGATCGTCCGCAGGTTGGCCGAACGCTTCCCCACCCGCTACGACGAGGACTTCGGCTGTGAAGGACTTGCGCACGGCCTCACGCGCTTCGGCATCACGACGCGGCAGCTGAACATGCGCGTGCATCCCGGCGGCCCGCGGATCAACCGCCGAGGAATCACGTTCGACGAGCTGGCAGCGGCTATCGAGGAGAACATCCTGAGCAAGATGGGCCTGGCCTGGCCCGCGCTGTTCGACCCCGACTGGCACGACGACATCAAGGCCTTCGCCACCCGCCCGGCGTAGTCGTGATCACCTCATAGCCCATCTGGGCCAACCACTGTGGTACAACTCCGCCTGGCGGAGCTGTGCCCAGCTTCGCTACCCCCGGTGCTCCCCCACCGGAGATCCCCCCCGGGGAGGTCCCCCTGCCCCGCCGCCCTCCCTCCCGCTGTGCCCGCTGCCGCACAGGCTGGGCCGCCGCACCAGGACGGCCATGCACCGCATGCCAGGCCAAGGCCGACGAGGCAGCGAAGCGGGACACCACGGCTCGCTGGCGTTGGGTGTACGACGATCCGCGCTGGCCACTACTGCGTGATCAGGTGCTGTCCGAAGAACCAGCATGCGCGTGGGATGGATGCGGCGAGGCGAGCTCGGTCGCTGACCACATCAAGCCGCATCGAGGTGACGAGCAGCTCGCGTTCGAACGCAGCAACTTGCAGGGCTTGTGCTCGCATCATCACGGCGTGAAGACAGCGAGCGAGACCTTCGGCCGCCGCCGCGTGTACGGAGCGTGACCACATCCGCCCTGTTCGTCGATCCTCAGCGGGTAGGGGGGTCGGAAAGTCCGGGCCGTCGGGGGGCGCCGAACGCAGGGGGGGTGTCGCGCGCGTGAGCGCGAGTTTCGACCGGTTTTTGCACAGGCCAGGCCAGTCACACTGAGTAGCTGACCGGGGAAGGAGGCCGCGATGGGCGCTCGCGGCCCGCTCGCCCAGTCCGACAACGTCCGGTTCCTCCGCGGGAACCCGGGCCACCGATCCAGCACCGGCTCCGTGAAGGCCCCGCCCGGCGCGCCGAACCCGCCCGACCGTCTCGACCGGGAGGCGAAGGCCGAGTGGCGGCGCGTAGTGCGCGAGCTCGACCGCCTCGGCCTGGTCGCGAAGGTCGACCGAGCCGTGCTCTCGATGTACTGCGACGCCTGGTCGCGGTGGACGACGCTGGCCAAGCGTCTCGACGCCGAGGGCCTGGTCGTCGAGGGCTACCGCGGGTCCCTGGTGAAGCACCCGGCCTGGCAGCTGTACCGGGACGCCGGCGCGATGGTCGTCCAGCTCGCCAAGGAGATCGGCGTGACGCCCGCGGCCCGGCAGCGGCTGTCCGTCGCGGAGCCGGAGGACGACGATGGCGCCGAGGGGATCCTGGACTGACGCCGACTGGGAACACCAGCTCGACGAGTGGGCCGAGCAGGGGCTGATCGAGCGCACCGGCTGGGACCACGAGCCGCTCCTGCGGACCCCGGAGCCGACCCCGCAGCGCGGGAAGCCCGGCTACGTCGAGGGCGCCTGGTTCGACCCCGCGGCCGTCGAGCACTTCCTGCGCTTCTCGCTGCTGCTGCAGCACACCAAGGCCCGATGGGCGGGCGCCCCGGTCCGGCTCTACGACACCCAGATCCGCTGGGAGATCGGCCCGGCGCTCGGATGGAAACACCCGGATGGCCGCCGGATCATCACGACGCTGATCATCCTGATTCCGCGGAAGAACGGGAAGTCCACCGAGGCCTCCGTGCTCGGCCTCTACCTGTGGTGCGCGGATCGGGAGCCGGGTGCCGAGGTCTACGCCGCCGCCGGCGACAAGCTGCAGGCGAAGATCGTCTACAACGACGCGCTGACGATGGCGAAGAACTCGAAGGCCATCCGGAAGAAGGCCGGCCGCGGCCTGATGCGGTCGGTGATGGAGTACCCGGCAGCCGCCGGCACGACGAGCGTGTTCCGGGCCCTGTCCGCGGACGGCGACCGGCAGCACGGCCTCAACGTCCACGGCGGCGTCATCGACGAGCTGCACGTCCACAAGAACCGGTGGCTCGTCGACGCGATCGAGACCGGCACCGGCTCCCGCTCGCAGCCGCTGATCGTCATCATCTCGACCGCCGACAAGGGCGAGGACGAGTCGATCTTCGCGGAGAAGTACGAGTACCTCGAGCTGCTCGCCGGCGGGCACGGCCAGGACCCCACGACCTACGGCGTCGTGTACGCCGCCCCGACCGACGCCGACCCCTTCGACCCGGCCGTGCACCGCGCGGCGAACCCGCGCTACGACCTGACCGTCTCAGCCGACTACCTGGCCAAGGAAGCGAACCGGGCGGCCACCACGCCCGCCTACCTCAACGAGTTCCTCCGGCTGCACCTCAACATCCGGACGAAGGCCGACGTCCGGTGGGTCGCGATGACCGACTGGGACGCCAGCGCGAAGGAACCCGGCACCGGAATCCCGATCCCGGTCGACTACGAAGCCCTCGCCGGGCGCTCCTGCTACGCCGGGCTCGACCTGTCCTCGACCACCGACCTCACCGCGCTGACGCTGTGGTTCCCACCCGAGGAAGAGGGCGGCCGCTACGTGTGGGTGCCGTTCTTCTGGCTCCCGGAGGACTCGATCGACCGGCTCACCCGCAAGACCCGCGTCCCGTTCGACCGGTGGACGCGCGAGCGCGGCCACCTCGGCCCGCTGCTGCGCGAGACCGAGGGCAACGTCGTCGACTACCGCGCCGTCCGCGAGCTCGTGAACCGAGTTCACACCATCACACCGATCAAGGCGCTGGGCTACGACCCGTGGAACGCCATGGAGACCGCGCTGCAGCTGCAGGACGACGGCATCGTCGTCGAACCCGTCCGGCAGGGCTACGGCTCGCTGTCCGGGCCCACCAAGGCGATGGAGCGGCTCATCCTCGGCCGGCGGATCAGCCACGGCGGGCATCCGCTGCTGCGCTGGAACATCGACTGCGCCGCCGTCCGGCAGGACCCCGCCGGAAACGTGAAGCCGGTCAAGCCGGACACCCGCAAGAGCACCAAGCGCATCGACGGCTGGGTGTCCGGGCTCAACGCGCTCGCCATGGACCTGCTGCGGTCCGGCCCGGAAGAGAAGCCCGAGCCCCGCATCCGCGTCATCGAGGGAAGGAGGAGCTGATGCCCCCCACCTCGAGCCGCTGGGCCCGTGTCACCGGGCTCCGCCGCGATCGGGCGCTCCTGCAGCTGCTCGTCGAGCTTGCCGGCCTGGCCTCGTTCGTCATCGCCGGGTTCCTCGTCGGCCTCGTCGCCGGGTTCCTCGTCCTGGGCCTGGTCCTGGTCATCCTCGGCAACGTGCCGGCTGGGAGGTAGCCGTGCCGCTGCTCCGCTCGCTCCTCACCCCTGAGCGCCGCTCGAAGCGGATGGGGCGTCTCGACGGTCGCGGAACCTCGGCCGGTGTGCCGGTCGACCCGGAGCGGGCGCTGCAGGTCGCCGCGGTCTACAGCTGCGTGCGGCTGCTCGCCGAGGGCGCCGGGACGCTGCCGATCGCCGCGCTGCGCAAGGCCGAGGGCCGGCGGCTGGCCGGGGACGACCACCCGGCCGCGCACCTGCTGCACGAGCCGAACCCGAACATGGACGGCGCCGAGTACCGCCGCCAGATCGTCGCCTGGCAGGCGCTGCGCGGGAACGGGTTCGGCTACATCGAGCGGCAGAACGACGGCTCGGCGCGCGGGCTCTGGCCGCTCCGGCCCACCAGCGTCGAGGGTGCACGGATCCCTGACGGCCGGCTGGCCTACGACATCGAGCTCGCGGACGACGAGTTCGCGCCCCTGCGCGGGGTCAAGGTCGGATCGAAGACCCGCGTGCTCCGGGAGAACGTGCTGCACTACCGGGCGCTCGGGACCGGCGACTTCGGGCTGTCCCCGATCGCGCTGGCCCGCCAGTCCGTCGGTACCTCGTTCGCCGCACAGGCCTACGTCGGCGGGTTCTTCCAGCGCGACGCCTCCCCTGGTGGGGTCGTGTCCGTCGAGGGCGAGCTGTCGGACAAGCAGTACGAGCGAATGGTCGCCCAGTGGCAGGACCTGCACGAGGGCTTCGACCGGGCACACCGCCTTGCTCTGCTCGAGGGCGGGGCGAAGTGGGAGAAAGTGTCCCTCGCGCCGGCCGACGCCCAGTTCCTCGAGATCTACAAGGTCGGCCGCGCGGACATCGCCGGGATGTACAACATCCCGCCGTTCCTCGTCGGCGACACCGCGGCCACGACCTGGGGCTCCGGCATCGAGCAGATGTCGCTGGGCTACGTCATCTACGCCCTGGCCCCGTTCCTGACCCGCTTCGAACAGGAGACGAACCGGCTGTTCGGGCCACGCGCCGGCGGCTACTACACCCGGATCAACACCGGCGGGCTGCTCCGCGGCGACCTCCAGTCCCGCTACGCCGCCTACGCCACCGGCCGCCAGTGGGGCTGGCTGAGCGTGAACGACATCCTCCGCCGCGAGGACGAGGACCCGATCGGCGACGAGGGCGACCAGTACCTGCAGCCGCTGAACATGGTCCCGGCCGGATCTCCTGGGCCGGAGCAGACCCGCTCCGCCCCGGTCCCCGCCGGGTGGCGCCGGCAGGTGCGTGTGTCGCAGGTGACCGAGCAGTTCCCCGCGCACCTGACCCGCCACCGCGAGGCACTCGAGGACTACTTCACCGAGCAGCGCGACGAGATCCTCGCCGAGCTCGGTGCCCGCCGGTCACGCGACGCCGCGGCAGCCGCGGCCGAGGCCGCTTCACCGGCCTGGACCGAGCGGCTCGCCTCGCTGCTGCAGACCCTGGCCCTCGATGCCGCCGGCGACATCGGCGAGCTGGTCGCCGGGAAGCTCGGCGGGTCCTTCTCCGCCGGGCTCATGCGGCTGTTCTTCGGCGAGGAGACCTTCGCGACCGCCAGCAACATCAACACGACCACCGCGACCCGCGTCGAGCAGCTGCTCGCCGACCCCGAGGCCGACCCGCTCGACGCGATCACCGAGCTGTTCGCCGGATTCCTCGCCAACCGCGTCCCGCAGCTGGCCGACGCCCGAGTCGCGAAGGTCGGCAACGTCGCCGCGCTCGAGGCCGGACGGCAGAACGGGGCGACCCGCAAGACCTGGCGCACCCGCGGCGCCACGACCCGCCCGACCCATGACGTCCTCGACGGGGTGACCGTCGACCTCGACGACGACTTCCAGGTCGGCGAGGCCCGCGGCAGCTACCCCCGCGACCACCGGCTCGGCGTCGACGAGATCGCCGGCTGCGACTGCACGATCGACCTCTCGTAGGAGGCTGGGATGTCCATCACCGCCGAGCGCCGCGTCACGCCTCTCACCGAGCTGCAGATCCGCCGCGCCGCCGGCAACGAGGCCGCCGGCGGCCAGCTGCACTTCACCGGCCGCGCGATCGTCTACAACCAGCTGTCGGAGGACTTCGGCGGCTGGCGCGAGCGGATCATGCCCGGCGCCGCGACCCGCACCCTCGAGCGCGACCCCGACGTCCGGTTCCTGATCAACCACGACCCGAACCTCCTACTCGGCCGCACACGCAACGGCACGCTCACACTGCGGGAGGACGACGAGGGTGTCCTCGTCGACGCCGACCTCGCCGACGTCTCCTACGCACGAGACCTCGCCGTGCTGCTCGAGCGGCAGGACCTCAGCCAGATGTCGTTCGGGTTCTGGATCCGCGCGGACGGCTGGGCCGGTGACGTGCACCAGGTCTTCGAGATCGACCTCGACGGCGGCGACGTCTCCGCTGTGACCTACCCGGCCTTCTCCCAGACCTCCGCCGAGCTCGCCGAGCGGGCCCGCCGCGAGCTGGCCAGGCCCGAGGAGACCGGCCCGCCGATCGCCCTGCTCCGTCAGCGGCTCCGCCTCAACGAGCTCATCGCCCAGTAGACCCGCGGCGCACGACGCGCCGACACCCGGGACGCCCGGGACCCACCCACGGAAGGAATGCTCATGCCCAGCAGCGTGGAGCTCCGCCAGGAGCGCGCCCGGGTCGTCGAGTCGATGCGTGCCCTCATCGAGGGCGCCGAGGATCAGAACCGGAACCTCGACGCCACCGAGCAGGAGAACTACGGCCGCCACGAGACCGACTTCACCTCGCTCACCGAGCGGATCAACCGGCAGGAGGCGCAGGAGCAGCGCGACCTCGAGGCCGCCCGCTCCCTCGGTGACCGCGGCGCCGGCGGCGGTGAGGGAGCCCCCGGTGGTGGGGACGAGCAGCGCGGCCGCGACCGGCGGGCCGCGTTCGCCCAGTTCCTCCGTCGCGGCCGCGGCGGGCTCGCTCCGGAGCAGCGCGCTCTGGTCGAGAACACCAACGGTGAGATCCTCGTCCCGGAGGAGCTGGAGACCGAGATCCTCCGGTCCCTGCCGGACATCACCGTGTTCCGGTCGCTGTGCTCGACCCGCACGATCGGGTCGAACCGGGTCCGCCGGCGCTCCCTCGGGGAGGTGTCCGTCGGCTGGGGCAAGCTCGAGACCGGTACGGCGCTGACCGACTCGATGCCCGACACCCCGACCGAGGAGTACACCTACATCGAGGACCTCAACGGGCTCGCCAAGATCGGTGAGGACGAGCTGGAGGACTCCGACGTCAACCTCGAGGGGTTGGTCCGGGACAGCTTCTCCCGGGCGCTCGGGGAGGCCGAGGACACCGGGTTCGCGGTCGGCACCGGGCACGCCAACCAGCAGCCCGTCGGGATGATGACCACCGGCGGCGGGATCACCACGGTCGCCGCCGCGGCGGCCGCGGCGCTGTCCGTCGACGACATGCTGAAGCTGATCTACGGCGTCCCCGCCCAGTACCGGCGCAACGCCCGGTTCGCGATGGCCTCGGCCACCGAGCTGCTGATCGCGCAGCTGCGTGAGGGCGGCTCGACCGGCGCCTACATGTGGGAGCCGTCGGTGCAGGCCGGCCGCCCCAACACCTTCAAGGGCCACGCGGTGGAGAACCAGGAGGACATCGCGGCCGTCGCCGCGAGCGCCCGATCGGTGATCTTCGGGGACTTCAACGCCGGCTACCGCATCTACGACCGGCTCGGGATGACGGTGAAGTTCCTCGACCAGCTCTACGCCGAGGACGGCATGGTCGGCTGGAAGGTCCGCAAGCGCGTCGGCGGCGACGTCATCCGCCCGGAGGCGTTCCGCATCCTCGCCCACCCGGCGAGCTGACCGCTCCCCTGACCGTCGGCGCCCCGGCCTGGCCCTCAGGGGACCGGGCCGGGCGCCGGCACCCAGCACGCGACCTCGACCGAAGGGACATCCCGTGAAGCGTGTGAAGATCACCGCCGGCACGTCGATCGCCGGCACCGCGGAGGACGGCCGGAACTACCGCCTCAAGAGCAACGAGGTCGGTGACGTCCCCGACTCCCTCGCCAAGTCCTGGATCGACGCCGGCTACGCCGAGGCCGCCGACCGCGAGGACCTGGCGGACGCCGACCCGGCCGAGACGGAGAAGACCGTGGAGAAGACCCCGCCGGTCGCCTCCGGGGACCTGGCCGTCGACTCGGCGGCGAAGGAGGCCCGGGTGGCGCAGGAGACCCCGAAGACCGCCCGCGCGGCGAACCGGCCGCGGCGGGCAACCCGCACCGCCCCGAAGGACGCCCAGGCCCCGGCCCCGGCGACCAAGCCGGGGCAGACGGCGGCGAACACGCCCGACCCGGCACCGGGCAGCACCTCCGAGGACACCGACGACGACGCGAAGACAGCCGACACGGGCGACTCCGCAGCGAAGAAGGACGGGAGCAAGTAGCCGTGCTCGCGAGGGCCGGCGCCGCGCTCCTCGTGGCGCTGGCCCTCGCCGGCTGCACCCCCTACACCGGTCCCCCGCCCCGCGCCGCGGAGACCGTGCACCACCCCGTTCCCCCGCTCGACGAGGAGGTGCCGTGAGCGCGTTCAACACCGCGGCCCGCCTCCGCACGCTCGCCCGCAAGACCACCGACCAGCTCCCCGACGACCTCGCCGACCTGATCCTCGAGGAGGCCAGCCAGGCCGTCCGCGACGAGCTCGGCCAGCAGGTCGACCGCGTCGTCGACGACGTCTGGATCAGCGGGCCCGGCCGCGGCCGCGTCCTGCTGCTCCCCCAGCTCCCCGTCACCGACGTCGCCTCCGTCGAACTGGACAACGATCCGCTCACCGCCGCCAGCTACTCGTGGTCGATGGCCGGCGTGCTCAAGCGCAGCGGCTGCGATTGGCCCGACGAGCCGGGCCTCGTCGTCGTCACCTACACCCACGGCTACGCGCCTGACCAGATCCCCGAGACCATCCGCTCGGTCACCCTGCAGGTCGCCGCCCGCTTCGCGCTGAACCCCGACCAGGTCACCCAGCTGTCCATCGGTGACTACTCCCGCTCCTGGGCCAGCTCCGGCGAGGGACGCACCGGACGCGCCGAGCTGACCGAGTGGGAACGTCGCCGCCTCGCCCCCTACCGGGCCCGATGAGCTCCCCACACGCGATCACCCCGGACCTGCTGCCCGAGCAGCTGCAGGTGTGGCGGCTCACCAGCACCACCGATGACGGCGGTGGCCGCGAGACCACCTGGGCGCAAGTCGCGACCCTCCCCGGTCGGATCTCCCAGCCGACCACCCGGGAGCGGCAGACCGCGCAGGCCGACGGATCCGACCTGTCCCCCCGCGTGTATCTCGCCCCACGGGTCGACGTCCGCCGCGGCGACCAGCTACGCACCGACCGCGGCCTCGTCCTCCAGGTCACCGCCGTCTTCGAACCGTCCGAGCCGGTCTACACCCGCTGCGACGTCGAGCTCCGCCAGCCCGAAGGGAGCCGCGGCTGATGGCCCGCATCAAAGTCACCGGCGACAAGAAACTCGCCGCCCAGCTGGAGAAGCTCGCCGGGCAGGGCCGGGCGATCTGCGTCGAGGCCCTCGAATCGTGGGGCGACGACGTCCGCGACGACTCCCGCCGCCGCGCCCCGAGGGACACCGGCGAGATGGCCAGCCAGATCGAGGCCGTCGTCTCCCCAGCCGCGCTCACCTGCACCGTCGGTGTCGATGCCGACTGGGAGGAGCCCGGCTACTACGCCCCGTTCGTCGAGCACGGCACCAGCGAGATGGAGGCTCAGCCCTTCCTCTGGCCGGCGTTCCGTGCGCACCGAGACCTGCGCCCCTACGTGCGGCCCGCGCTGGAGAAGCGGCTCTGATGGCCACCGCTGCCTGGCCTGTGCAGCGCGCCCTCTACGCCGCCCTCGTCGCCCTCCCCGGCCTCGCCGGCGAACCCGGGCCCGGCGTGGTCGCCATCTACGACGAGCCCCCCGAGGACGCCCCGAAGCCCTACGTCGTCCTCGGCGAGCTCGACGAGCAGGCCGACGACGCGCACGACCGGCAAGGCATAGACGCCGGCATCACCCTGCACGTCTGGTCGGCCTACCGCGGGTTCCGCGAGATCGCCGGCATCTTCGTCCAGCTCGACACCGCCCTCGACCGGAAGCCCATCGAGATCCCCGGCCTCGTCGACGTGTCCATCGCGGCCGTCAGCAAGACCCTCCAGCGCGATCCCGACCCGGACCTCCGCCACGGCGTCGCCCGCTACCGCATCTGGGCGACAACCACCGACAGCATCACCTGAGAGGAGCACGACCATGGCAGGCGTCGACGGGTACGGGGTGAAGCTCGAGCGGTCCGACATGGCCGACCCGAGCCCCGTGTTCACCGCCATCGCG
Organism: Pseudonocardia oceanicola; assembly: GCF_047200735.1. Classification (NCBI taxonomy): domain Bacteria; kingdom Bacillati; phylum Actinomycetota; class Actinomycetes; order Pseudonocardiales; family Pseudonocardiaceae; genus Pseudonocardia; species Pseudonocardia oceanicola. The sequence continues at coordinate 15,079 of NZ_JBJZON010000041.1, read as the reverse complement.
AACGTCACCAACGTGGGCGGGCCCGAGATCGAGCGCGAGACCCGAGACGTGTCCGCGCACGACACCCCCGACGGGTGGAAGGAGTTCATCGGCGCCGGGCTGAAGGACGGCGGCGAGCTGTCCCTCGAGGTGAACTACGACCCCCGCGTCCACGACACCCTCGTCGCCGACTTCGACGACGACCTCCCCCGCGACTACCGGCTGTCCTGGCCGCCGGACTCCTCCGGCGACCCGATCGGCGTCTGGGAGCTGTCGCTGATCCTCACCGGCTTCTCCCCGGAGGGCCCGGTCGACGACAAGCTCGCCGCCGAGCTGACCTTCAAGGTCAACGGCAAGCCCGTCATCAGCTGACCCCGACCAGCACCAGCACCCCCGAGGAGACCCCCGCATGGCCCTGCTGACCCGCCAGCAGATCGAGTCCGCCGACGACCTGCAGACCCAGGACGTCGATGTCCCCGAGTGGGGCGGCACCGTCCGGATCCGCCCCCTCACCGGCCGCGAGCGCGACCGCCTCGAGTCGTCGCTCATGGGCACCAACGGCAAGGTGAGCACGTCGAAGCTTGCGCTGTTCCGGGCCCGCGTCGCCGCCATGTGCATGATCGACGAGGACGGTGAGCGGCTGTTCGGCGACGCCGACGTCGAGGTCCTCGGCGCGAAGTCCGCGGCCGCGCTGCACCGCGTCGCCGAGGCCGCGCAGAAGCTGTCCGGGCTGTCCAAGGAGGACGTGGAGGACCTGACGGGGGAATGAGACGCCGGCCCTGGCGGCAGTTCGTCTTCCGCCTGGCCGGCTACCTCGGCATGACGGTCCGGGACCTCCTGGACCGGACCGACTCCCGCGAGCTCACCGAGTGGCAGGTCTACGAGCAGCTCACCGGGCCGCTCGGCGGGGCCCGCCTCGACTACGCCGCCGCGATCGTCTCGGCCTCCGTCGTGAACTCGTCGCAGGCGAAGGGCCGCGCCCGCCGGCCGGACGAGTTCCTCCCGAAGTGGGGCGGCCGGGAGAAGCAATCCCCTGAGGAGATGTGGCAGCAAGCCCAGCTGCTCAACCGCCGCTTCGGCGGCGACACCAGCCGAACTGCATAGCGCGCCGGAGGAGGTGAGCCCGTGGCCACCCTCGAGAAGCTGCTGGTTCACCTCGGCGTAGATGACGACCTCACTGCCGGCTTCACCCGCGCCCGGTCGTCGCTGAAGACGTTCGTCGCTGACGTCGAGAAGTCGAGCACGAACATCGACAAGCTCGGGTCCGGTCTGGCGAAGGTCGGCGCCACCATCGGCAAGGTCGGCGCCGGGCTCGCGGCGATGAGCTCGAGCGTGCAGGCCATCGGCGGGCTCGCCTCGGTCGCCGCGACAGCATCCGGTGCGCTGCTCTTGCTCCCCGCCGCCGCGGGCGCCGGCGCGCTTGCGATCGGCACCCTGAAGGTCGGGCTGGAGGGGTTCGCCGACGCCCTCGGCGACAACCCGAAGAAGGCCGCCGAGGCGTTGGCCAAGATGGCCCCGGCCGCGCAGGAGTCGGTCGGCGCGATCAAGGCGCTGGAACCGGCGTGGAAGGCGCTCAAGCTCGACGTCCAGCAGCAGATGTTCGAGGGCCTCAGCTCGCACATCTCGACTCTCGGGAAGACCTACATCCCGATCCTGCAGGGCGCGATGCGCGGCCTGGCCGCCGACATGAACTATGCCGCCCAGACCACGGCGCTCGTGTTCGCCAACGAGGCGAAGGCCACGCAGATGAGCACCGCCCTCGGGCAGGTGCGGCAGGCGTTCGGCTCGATCATGGACACCGTCGCGCCGCTCGCCGAGGGCCTGTCGAACATCTTCGCCGTCGGCGCCTCGTTCCTGCCCGGGCTGGTGTCCGGAGCCGGGAGCGCGGCTGAGGCCTTCGCCGCCTGGACCCGCGACACCGAGAACCTGCGCCGCATCATGTCCGAGGGGCTGTCGACGTTCGGGCAGCTCGGGCAGGTCGCGGGCAACATCGGCTCGATCATCTCGGGCATCTTCGACGCGGCGACCGTGTCCGGCGGCGGGTTCCTCAACAACCTGGTCATGATCACCGGGCAGATCGCCACGATGGTCAACAGCGCACAGGGCCAGGAGACGCTCACCACGCTGTTCGCGACCGGCGCCCAGCTCGCCGGGCTGCTGATGCAGGCGCTGCAGGCGCTGCTGCCGGTGCTCCCGCCGCTGGTGTCCGCGCTCGGCCAGGTCGCCGTCATCCTCGGCACCGCACTCGCCGGCGCGCTGACCGCAATCGCCCCGCTGCTGCAGTCCTTCGCCGAGTGGGCCGCGGCGAACCCGGGCGTCCTCGCCGGCACCATCGTCGCGCTTGCTGCGCTCGTCGCCGGGGTGAAGGGGATCCTCGTCCTCGGCGAGGTCGTGAAGATGGCCAAGGGCGTCGTCGACGCGCTGAACCTGATCAAGCAGGGCTTCACCGCGGTGAGCACCGCCTTCAACGTGCTGAAGCTCGCCTTCATGGCCAACCCGTGGCTGCTGCTCATCGGCGCGGTCATCGCCCTCGTCGCGATCATCATCACGAACTGGGACACGATCAAGACCTACCTGGCCGCGGCGTGGGAGTGGATCAAGACCACGGCCACGACGGTGTGGAACGCGATCGTGTCGTTCTTCTCCACGATCTGGACCAGCGTCGTGACGGTCGTGCAGACCGTGTGGGGCGCCATCACCGGGTTCCTGTCCACGGTGTGGTCCGGGATCGTCGCCGTCGCCACGGCCATCTGGACCCCGATCATCGCGTTCTTCTCCGCGATCTGGGACGCCGTCGTCGCCGTGTTCCAGTTCGTCGCCGGCGTGCTCCTCGCCGTCGTCTTCTCCATCCTCAACCCGATCATCGAGCTGTGGACGACCACCTGGTCGGCCATCCTCGACGTCGCCACGGTCGTGTGGGACGCGATCTCCAGCGCGATCAGCACAGCGCTCAACTTCATCTGGGGCGTCATCCAGACGGTCTGGAACGCGATCCTGTCCGTGATCACGACGGTCCTCAACGCCGTGTGGGGCGTCGTCTCGTCGGTCTGGAACACGATCTGGGGCTTCCTCGGCCCCATCCTGGAGACCATCGGCTCCGCCATCGCGACCGCGTGGAACGCGATCTCGTCGGTGATCTCGACGGTCATGAACGCCGTGTGGGGCGTCGTCTCCTCGGTGTGGAACACCATCGCCGGGTTCTTCTCCGACGTGTGGGCACGCATCTCCTCCGTCGTGTCCGACGGCGCGAACAGGGTGTGGGACTTCCTCACCGGCCTATGGGACCGGATCAAGGGCATCGCCGGTGAGGCCATCGGCTGGCTCGTCGACGCCGGCCGCAACATCGTCACCGGCCTGTGGAACGGCATCGCCGCCATGGGCACCTGGCTCTACGACAAGATCATGGGCTGGGTCCGCTCCACCGTCCCCGCCCCCATCCTGGAGTTCCTCGGCATCGCCTCCCCGTCGAGGCTCATGCGCGACCAGGTCGGCGAGATGATCCCCGCCGGCATCGGCGAGGGCATCATCGCCGGCGCCCGCCAGCTCACCCGCGTCGCCGAGGGCCTGGCCGCCGACACCGCCGCCGCCGCCGGCCGCGGCGCCGAGACCACCGACATCGGCGCGGCCTGGTCCGCGGCGCTCAACCGCATCCCGGTCCCCGAGCCCGCCCGGGAGCCGGCCATGGCCGCGGCGCCCGTCGTGAACCTCACCGTGAACAACCCCGTCGGCGAGCCGACCCACGTGTCGGTCAACCGCGACATGCAGCTGCTCTCCGCGCTCGGCACCTTCCGCCGCTGACCCCCGAGGAGGACCCCCGTGACCCTCACCTTCGCCGCCACGACCCGCAACGCGATCGCCGACGCCCTGGTCGACCTGCTCGACGCAGGCTCCGGCGCCGGCACGATCGAGATCCGCTCCGGTACCCGCCCGGCCGGCCCGGACTCCGCCGCGGCGGGAACGCTGCTCGCGACGATCACCCTCGCCGACCCGGCGTTCGGGGCGGCCAGCGCCGGCGCTGCCGCCCTGTCCGATCCCGCCTCGGTCAACGCCGTCGCGACCGGGACGGCGACGTGGTTCCGGGCGAAGGACTCCGACGGCACCGCCCGCTTCGACGGGAAGGTCACCGAAACCGGCGGCGGCGGGGACCTCACCCTGCAGACCACGTCGATCACGTCCGGGCTGGCCGTGGACATCACCGGCGGCACGGTCACCGCCTCGGCGGGCACCGCCGACTGACGCGCGTGCTCGAGCTCGACCAGCCCAGGAGGAGGTGACCCGTGGCTCTGCCGAAGTTCCGCGCCGCCGGCACCTACCTCGAGTCCGGATCCGGGGCCTCCGCCGTCCTCGTCGCCCCGGCCGGGCGCACCGCCGGGGACATCCTCATCGCGGAGGTCTACAAGGAGTCCACGACCGCCCCCACCGCGCCGGCCCCGTCCGGCGGTGGCGCGACGAACTGGACGCTGTTCGACACCGAGGCTCAGACCGCCAGCGGTGAGACGTACTACGTCTACCGCTACTGGTTGCGGTACACAGACGACGCCGCCGCCGGGATCTCCGGTGGGTCGGCGACGTTCACGTGGACCGGGGCGGTGTGGCGCGACGGGGTCATGCACGCCTGGTACGACACCGTGGCCACCGGCACCCCCGTCGAGCTGATCAACAAGGCTGCCGCCGGCGCCGGCTCCAGCTCCTCCCCCGCGGTGTCGGGCACCCCGGCCGGGGCGAACCGCACCGTGCTGTGGTTGCTCGGCTCCTACTGGGGCGGCACCTGGACCGGCGCCGGGCTGACCGGGTGGACCGCACGGATCCACGACAACGTGGGCGCCTTGTCCCTCTTCTCCCGCGAGTACGCCTCCCCCGCCGCCACCGGGTCGCTGACCGCGGCGTTGACCGGGACCGACGAGCTCACCCACGCCAAGACGGCATCCCTGATCGCTCTGGTCGGGGAGCCGTCGATCACCACCGGCAGCCTCGCCGCCAGCATCCCCGCCCCGGCCGCCGCCGTCGACGGCCAGGTCGTCGCCACCGGCGCGCTCGCCGCCGCGATCCCGGCCCCGGCCGTGGCGCTCGCGGGGGACGTCGAGGAGCCCGTCGAGAAGCTCATCGCCACGATCCCCGCCCCGACCGCCGCGCTCACCGGCACCGTCACCACCACCGGTGCGCTCGCCGCGACGATCCCGCCGCCGGCGGCGGCCGCGGCCGGCACGGTCACCCAGACCGGGCAGCTCGCCGCGGCCATCCCGCCGCCGACCATGGCGGCCGCGGCGCGGGTGCCGATCCCGGACATGCTGCGGCTCAACGGGCTCCCGATCCGCCGCTTCGCCCACCGCTCCCGCGACATGTCCACGCTGCTGCGGGTGCCGGAGAAGCGCGGCGGGGACATCGTGATCCCCGGCCGGCACGGCGAGCGCCGCATCCCCGGGAAGCTCTACGGCGCGGGTGTCGCCGCGCTCCCGCTCGCGATCGTCGGGGTCGACCCCGAGGACGGGCGGATCCCGGCCGGGTCGACGATGCGCCGGCAGCTGCACGAGCGGATCGACGAGCTCATGGAGGCCATCGGCGAGGAGACCGTCCTCATCGAGTACACCCGCACCAACGGTGAGGAGCGGGAGATCACCGGCGAGGTCCTCGACGTCATCGAGCCGAAGACCGAGCTGCAGTCCGGCGTCGCCGAGCTCGACCTCGTGATCCGGCTGGCCGACCCGTTCTGGCGCGACATCGACGACACCACCACGGACAACGTCGTGGAGGGCCCCACCGGCACCACCGCGCGGCTGTCCGGGTTCGACGGAGCGACGGCGCCGATGGAAGACCTCTTCGTCGAGCTCGGCCCCGTCGGCGCGGAGGCGTGCCTGAACCCGCGGCTCGAGCAGCAGTCGTCGGGGATCTGGGTCGCCTGGGCCGGCACCATCTCGGCCGGGCAGACGCTGCGGATCTGGACGCACGACGACCAGTGGGTCATCGACGGCACCGGCGGCCTCGTCGTCGCGGCCGCCGACTACGAGCGGCTGTCCTACGGCGGGCTCGTCACCCGCCGCTGGTTCGCGATGCGCCCCGAACCGGGCGGGCCCGAGCTCACCCTCACCCACACCGGCGGTGGCTCCTCGAGGGCCACGGTCGTCGGCCGGCGCAAGCACAAGACGGCCGCATGACCGCGCTGCGCGTCGACTTCTGGGCGCTCGACGACGACAACACCTACCTCGCGCCGCTGCCGCACGTCACCGACTGGACGGTCTCCCTCATCCCCGGCAAGCGCGGCGGCGTCGAGATCAAGTACCCGCTCACCGGGCTCAACGCCACGGTGCTCGAGGAGCGGGTCACCCGCCGCCGCGACCTCCCGATCGCGATCCGCTGGGACGGCACCGCGCAGAACGCGCTCCACGCCCGGCTGTACACCCGCGACGGGTCGGACGTCGACGAGACCGGGCTCATCACCTACAGCGGCTACCTCAACACCCAGCGCCTCGACGAGTACGAGCTCGGCCCCGGCGACGGGGAGGACGGCGCGCACGTGTTCCCGGACGCCACCGCCGGCCGGATCATGCGGGAGGTCCTCGAGCTCGCCCAGGCCGACGGCGCCCTCACTGACCTGGTCTGGACGTTCACCGACACCCACGACAGCAACGGTGTCGCCTGGACGAAGACCACCAACGCGGAGATCGGGCCGAAGAACAGCCTCCTCGACATCGCCGACCAGCTCCGCCAGTGGGGCATGGCCGAGGCCGAGGTCACCTCCTCCCTCGAGGTCGGGCTGTACGAGCCGGAGACCGTCGGCACCGACCACACCCTCACCAACCCGCCGCTCGTGCTGCGCGCCGGCCGGGACCTAGCCGACGCCACCCGCCGCTCCGACTCCAGCGGCGCCCCCACCAAGCTGCTCGTCGAGGGCGCCGACGGGATCTACGTCGAGGTCGACGACCCCACCGCCGAGGCGATCCGCGGCCGCCGCATCGTCCGCTCGGTCTCCCAAGGCCAGCTCGCCACCACCGGCGCCGCCACCGCCTACGGGCTGCTCGAGCTTGCCCGCTCCTCGGTCGGCGTGCAGGAAACCCAGGTGGCGCTGGGGATGCACCCCGACCACCCGACCCCGCTGCGGGACCTGCGGCCGTCGGACTGGGTGTACCGGGACACCACCCGCCGCCTCGAGCGGGAACGGATCGTGCAGCTGACGCTGTCGCAGGCCGGCGGGGAGGACCACCCGAAGGGGTCGGTCGTCCTCGGCGACCTCATCTCCTCCCTCGCCGAGGAGCAGCAGCGGCAGATCGACGGGCTCGTCGGCGGCCAAGTCGTCGCCGGCGCCTCCACCCCGGGCGCGGACGTCGACGACGGGCTCGCCCCCGCCGCACCCGGAGGGGTGACCGTCGACTCCTACGCCTACCCGAACCAGGACGGCACCCTCGCCGCGGTCACCGCGGACTGGCCGGCGGTCACGGAGAACTCCGACGGCTCCCAGATCACCGACCTGCGCGGCTACCTGGTGCGCTGGCGCTACCTCGACCCCGCCCTCCCGCAGGGCTGGACCACGCTGCCGGTCACCACCGACACCGACGCCGAATGGGACTCCCTCGTCGCCGGCGCCACCGTTGAGGTCGAGGTCGCCGCCCAGGACAAGTGGGACCGCACCTCCCCGTTCACCGCGGCCGGGGCGATCACCCTCGAGACCGACAGCACCCCGCCGCCCACCCCTTCCGCGGCGGTCGTCAGCAACTACATCGGGCTGCTGCGCACCGACTACGACGGGAAGGGCTCCGCCGGCGAAGCCATGCCGGAAGACACCGTCGCGATCGAGCTACACGCCTCCACCGACGCCGGCTACGACCCCGCCGCCGGCCCGCCCGTCGCATTCGCCGACGGCGGCAGCCTCATCGGGCAGCTCCGCGGCGCCGGGAGCTTCCCCTGGGCCCCCCCGGACGCGCTCGGGAACCCCGACTACGACACCACCTGGTACGTCCGGCTCGTCGCCCGCGACAAGACCGGCAACCGCTCCGCCGCGTCCGCGGCCGCCTCCGGCGTCCCCGGCCGCGTGGAGGAGGGCGACGTCGCGTCGGTCAACATCGGCGTCCTCACCGCCGGGATCCTCAACAGCCTGCTGATCGTCGGCGATCGGATCGCCACCGGCACCACCGGCAGCAGGGTCGAGCTCGACGGCGAGCAGGGCCTGTTCTGCATCAACGCATCCGAGGAAGTCGTCCTCTCCTACGACATCGACGACGAGATCCTCCAGATGATCGGCCGACTCATCGCCGGTGCCGGCGCCGGCGCCGGCCCCACCATCACCGTCGACCCCGGCCCGCCACCGCGGATCCTGCTCTACCCCAACGCGACCCAGCAGCGGTACAGCCTCAGCGCGCAATCCGGCACCCGCCCCGACGGCACCTCGGGCGCCATGCTGCAGCTCAACGCCCTCAACTCCTCTGGGCAGACCGACGGCTTCGCGCTCGACGCCTGGTCGACCAACGTGTGGATCGGGCACAAGATCACGAGTGGCGGCTTCGACGGCGGCATCCTCAAGCTAGAGCGCGATGGCCAGGCGGCGCTCGGCAACGAGAACGCTCCCGGAAACCCCCACGTCACTGTGGCGAACGACGGCACGGCCATCGTGGGGAACGACAACGGCTTCGTCATCGTCCTGCCCGACGGAAAGATCCAACTCGCTGGCGACAGCGGCGGCGTGGAGCTCTACGGGGAGTCCGGCGGGATCCTGCTCGACGGGCCCGGCAGCCTAGGACTCCTGTTCGCATCCGACGGGCGGGTCCGACTCAACGGCAACAACAACGCCAAGCTGTGGATAGAGCCCACCGGCTCCGTGATACTCGGGGGCCCGAACAACGGCTACCTGTCGATCTCTTCTGGTGGCACTGCGGAACTCGTGTCGGCTGGCACGGTCAAGAGCTTCGTCGTCGACCACCCTGACGACCCCGACCTCTGGCTCGTCCACGGCTGCACCGAGTCCCCCACCGCCGGGGTCGAGTACAACGGCGTCGCCACCATCGAGGGCGGCCGCGCCGTCGTTGACCTGCCCGCCTACTTCGACGCGCTCACCGTCCCGGGCTCGGCGTCGATCCAGCTGACCCCGTACGCGTGCACACACGCGTCGGGGCTGCCGATGCTCGCGCAGGCCGCGCCCACCGAGATCGACGGCGGCCGCTTCGAGATCGTCTCGACCGGCCCCGACGGCTCCCGCGTGGCCTGGCGGGTGTTCGCCACCCGCCGCGGCGCCGAGTTCGACGTCGAGCCGCGCCGCGCCGACTACACCCCGCACGGCGATGGGCCGTACCGGTACCTCACCCCGAAGGAGCCCCAGGGTTGATCACCGTCGCCCAGGCCGCCGCGGTCGGCGACCCGTTCGCCGGCGGCCTCGTGCAGTACGGCGCCCTCGGTCTCCTCGCCCTCGGCCTGGCGATCGCGGTGAAGGTGCTGTTCGCGCGCACCACCGCGAACGCCGACGCCGAACGCCACCGCGCGGACCGCCTCGAGGAGGAACTCCGCCGGATCAACACGGCGATCCAGGACCGGCAGCTCGGCGTGCTCGCCGAAGCCACCCGGGTCCTGTCACAGGTGCTCGAGGAGATGCGGCGAGAGGACCGGCGATGACGGCCGCCGAACGCGCACGTGCCACCGAGGAGCTGCTCCGCAAGTCGGAGGCTCTCCGCACTCAGCTGGTCGCCGCCGTCGACCGCCTGGAGCGGTTCGTCCACGAGCTCGGCGCCGAGGTCGAGCGCCGCACCCACGCCCCAGGAGGAGGTAATCCGTGAGCGACCTGTCCGCCCGCGCCGGCGAACTCGCCGACGAGGTGTCGCAGCTCCGCGCGGCCGTCGAGGGCCTGTCGAAGGGGCAGGAGGCACTCGACCGGCGCACCGGCCGCGCCGAGCGGCTCTCCGTCCGGACCGCGCTGGCCGGCGCCGCGCTCGGGATCCTGATCCTGCTCGGCATCGTGCTGGTCACCGAGCAGCGCTCCACCCAGGAACAGCTCGACGGGCTCGTGCAGCAGTCGCTGTGCCCGACCTTCCAGCTCCTCGTCGGCGGCTACGACCCCACTACTCGCCCACCCGGTGAGGCCCGCGACAAGTACGAGGACGCGTTCGCGCAGATCCGCGAAGCCCTCGCCGCCCTGCACTGCACCGGCGGGCTCGTCCCGCCCCGCATCGAACGTTGAGGAGCCCGGTGACCGACCCGCCCCTGTACCGCCAGGTCCGCGACGAGCTCCTCGCCGCCGACGTCCCACCGCAGCCGGGCGTGCTCGACGCCCAGTCGCTCGCGTACCGCGAGATGGGCGCCCACGACGTCGTCCTCGACGACGAGATCGAGGCCCACGCCGCCCGCCGCCACCTCCCGATGCCGCCCGCGGTGCACATCGCCGACGTGATCCTCCTGCCGGAGGACTACGAGCGGGAGTACTGGGACGCCGGACGAGAGGACCCACGCCCGTGAGCGTCTACGTCCCCTGGCTCGCCGACGCCGCCCGCCTCACCGGCTACCCCGTCGTCGAGCTTCACGGGTGGCGCGCCCGCGGGCACGGCGGGATGGCCGCCGTCGAGCTGTTCACGCTGCACCACACCGCCGGGCCGAAGGCCGGCGAGTACCCGTCGCTGGCAGTCGTGCGCGACGGCCGTGCCGGCTTGGCCGGCCCTCTCGCCCACTTCGGCCTCGGCCGCTCGGGCACCATCTACGTCAACGCCGCGGGCCTGGCCTGGCACGCCGGAGTGTCCCGGTGGGCCGGTGTGGACCCGGACGGGACGAAGTTTGACTTCTCCGACCTCAACAGCCGGGCGCTCGGTTGCGAGGCCGAGGACGACGGCGACGGCGTGTGGACCGCCGAGCAGCTCGACTGCTACCCGCGGCTGGCTGCGGCCTGCCTGTACTACATGCGCCGCTCCGCGGCCCGCGTGTGCGCGCACCGGGAGTGCGCCACCCCGATCGGCCGCAAGCCAGACCCGGCCGGGCTCGACATGAACGCGTTCCGGGCCCGGGTCGCCTACCTACTGACCAACCCGCTGCAGCTGATCCCGCGCGGCCGCGCCAGCTCGACCGGCACCGCGAAGAAGGAGCTCATCGACATGCTCGACCGCGTGCTCGCCAAGGGCGCGAACTACCACCGCATCATCTGCCCCGTCGGCCGGGCATCCGGCCTCGTCGGCGACGCCTACGTCTCGGTGTCGGCCGCCGGCGGCTGCCAGGGCACCATCGCGTTCCAGCAGAACGCCGACAGCGACGGCGCCCCGCCCGGCGCCGGCCCCATCTGGCAGTTCACCGCCCGCAACGCCAACCGGCTCTACGAGCGCATCCCGGACGGCACCGAGTACCTCGAGTGCTGGATCGACGCGGCTGGTGACGGCGCCGTCCTGATCGAACCCTTCCCGAAGTGACCCGCCGCCGGCCGCCAGCAGCCGTGCACTCCGCCCTCGCCGGGCCTCCAGATCACCCTCACCGCCCCCGACAGCACCGCCCTCGCCTGATCCCGATGGGAGACCACACCATGGCCGCACAGACCCGCCCTGAGCCCGTTCTGCTGCTCGACCTCGTCAAGGCCGTCATCGCCCTCGGCGTCGGCCTCGGCTGGTGGCAGCTCGGCGACACCGCCATCTCCACGATCCTCACCATCGTCGGTGGTGTCGCGACCCTCGTCCTGAGCTTCATCACGCGGTCGAAGGTCACCCCGGTCTCCGACCCGCAGGTCCCCGACACCACGGCCTCGGGGGTCTGACGTGGCGTTCACCGAGATCACCCTCACCCGGGACTACCGCCTCGCCCAGGCCGCCACCGAGATCACCGGGCTCAAGGTCCGGCTCACCCCGTCCGCGGCCATGACCAACACCGGCGACACCGTCCTGCCCATCGCCGTCGAGGCCACCGTCGGCGCCGACGGGGAGCTGCCCATCGCCGTCGCCGCGAACACCGACCCCGACACCACCCCCGCCGACACCAGCTACACCGTGCGCGAGTACGTGCCCGGCACCGGCTACTCCCGCACCTACAGCGTCGTCGTCCCCCACGACGCCGCGAGCGCCACCGCCGACCTCGCCACGCTCGAAGCCGCCGGCGCCTGACCCCGCCAACACCCTGAGGAGGAGGACAAGGTGGCGTTCACCGAGATCACCCTGACCCGCAGCTACCGCCTCGCGAAGGCCGGGGAACCGCTCGCCGGGATGCGGCTGCGCTTCACCCCCACCGCAGCCATGACGAACGCGGGCGACACCGTGCTGCCCAAGGTCGTCGAGGCCGCCGTCGACGCCGAGACCGGTGAGCTGTCCGTCGCCCTGGCCGCGAACACCGACCCCGACACCACCCCGGCCGGCACCGGGTACGTCGTCCGCGAACTCGTCGGCACCAGCTACGCCCGCCAGTACGCCGTCGTCATCCCCCACGACGCCGCCGGCGCCACCGTCGACCTCGGCACCCTCGACGAGGTCACCGCACCCGAGCTCGACGACTACGTCTCCCAGGCCGAGCTCGACGCCCTCGCCACGGTCGTCGCCGGGAAGGCCGCGGCCGCCGACCTCACCGCCCTCGAGGCCGAGCTCGACGGGAAGGCCGACGAGACCGACGACGCCGGCGCCACCGTCGTCCGCGTCCCCGCCGCCGGTGCTGCGGTAGGCGTTCCTCTGGCGTTAACGCAGGACACGGACGGGGAGTTCACGCTTGCGCCGGTCGCCGACCCCTCCGACGTCGGCTACGACCTGGTGGCGGTGCTCGGGCAGTCGAACAGCGTCGGGAACGGGGAGAACCTCGACGTCGCCATGCTGGACCCCACCCACCCGCGGGTGATGCAGTTCCCGGCGGCAGGCGCCTACTACCGGCAGATCGTGGTCGCCTCCGACCCGCTCCAGCACCAGCAGGCCCAGCCCGCGCCCGCCTGCGTCGGGTTCGGGATGACCTTCGCCCGCGAGTACGTCAAGACGATCCCGTCGAACCGGTCGGTGCTTCTCGTGCCCTGCGGCCGCGGCTCCACCGGATTCTCCGACCCGAACTACTCGTGGGACCCCGCCGCGACCCCCGCGCAGCTCAACCTCTACTCCAACGCGGTCGCCCAGATCCAGGCCGCGCTGGCACTCAACCCGCGGAACCGCCTGGTCGCGGCGCTGTGGCACCAGGGCGAGGGCGACACCGCCTACCTCAATCAGGCCCAGTACGCAGCCAGGCTCGACTCGGTCATCGACGACCTGCGCGCCCTGTTCGGCGCGGACCTGCCGTTCCTGGTCGGCCCGATGGTGCCCGAGCGGGTCGCAGGGAACATCAACGCCGGGTATCCGCTGGTCAACGCCGCGCACATCGACACCCAGTCGAGGAAGCCGCGGACGTTCTGGTTCCCTGGCCCCACCGGCTGCTACAACAGCGAGGCAAACGGCGGCACCATCCACTACAACGCAGCAGGTCAGCGCATCCTCGGCGGCGGGGACTGGGGCCGCAACATCGAGGGCTACGCCCGCGGCCTCCAGTTCGCCCGCGCCAACGTCACCGGCACCCCGCCAGTCGCCCCGACCGCGGTCCTGCTCACCCAGACCGGCGCGGCCACGATGACCGCCACCTGGCGGCGCGCCCCGGGGCGGCACACCGCGTTCGTCGTGGAGTACAACACCGGGTCCGGCTGGACCGTCGCGACCCGCAACGGGGCCGTGGCCTGCGACCACACCCAGACCCTCACCGGGCTCCCGTCCGGGGCGACCGTGCAGGTGCGGGTGTCCACGGTCAACGAGCAGGGCACCTCGACGCCCTCACCGGTCGCGGCGCTGACCCTGATCACCGCTCCCGCACAGGTCACCGGCCTGGCCGCGGGCACCGCAGGGCAGGCGTCGCAGCCACTGACCTGGAACCCCGCCGCACGGGCGGCGTCCTACACGCTGGAGTACAAGCGCACCGCCGACTCGACCTGGACCTCGGTCACCGGCCTGACCTCGCCGTCCTACACCGTGCCCGCCCTGATCGCCGCGACCAGCTACGACTACCGGGTCACCGCGGTCAACGTCGCCGGCTCGGCCACCGTCTCCGCCACCGTGACCGCCTCCACCGCCGCGCCCATCGCGCTGCTCACCGCCGTCGGCACCGGCGCCTACGGGGCGTACGGCCTGCGGAAGCTCAAGAGCGACTACAGCGGGTCGGCGGTCAAGGTCCGCCGCAGCAGCGACAACACCACCCTCGACATCGGGTTCACCGCCCAGGGCGACCTCGACACCGCCGCCCTGCTCACCTTCTGCGGTGCGAACAGCGGGTTCGTCGACACCATCTACGACCAGTCCGGCAACACCCGGCACCTCGCCCAGGCCACCGCCGCCGCGCAGCCGCAGATCGTGAGCGCGGGCGCGGTCATCACCCGCAACGGCAAGCCGTCCATGCAGTTCTCCGGCGCCCAGTCCTTGCAGGGCAACGTGGCCGGGCTCTACGCCGCAGGCGCGGCGACCACGCTCGGCGTCTACACCTCGCACACCACGAACGCCTCCGACTCGGTGTTCTGCGAGGGCTCGACCACCGGCAGCCAGGCCCGCTACATCCTCGGCTGGTGGTCCTCCGGCGGGGCCCCGGTGCTCCAGGCCACCGACGATGTCCCGAACACGATCAAGCAGGTCATCGGCACCGCCGTGGCCCAGGACGGAGCGCTTCACCAGGTCACCGCGCTCGACACCGGCACCGAGCTGGGGGGCTTCGTGGACGGTGCGACCAACCCGGCGTCCTCGGCCTACACCCGCTCCGGCACGGTCACCCTGACTCGGTTCGTCCTCGGCGGCACCACCTACGGCGCGTCGACGCTGGTCAGCCCCTACACCGGTTTCATCAGCGAGATCGTCACCTTCGCCTCCGCGCTCGGCGTCACGCCGCGCCAGGACGGGCAGGCCAACCAGAAGTCCTACTACGCCACCCCGTGATCCGTGACCAGGCATAACGCCAACCGTCGCGCGTGAGTGTTGTCGCCGGTCACCGCGACGTCTCGGATGAAGTCTGCTGTTCGCCGAACCGCAGGTCATGACCTGCCGCCGGGCCTGCTGTCGCCAGATCGACCAGACGCCTTAGGGAAGCATCCGCAGGTCAGAGCCATGTCGCCCTGACCGGTGCTGCACCCAACAGCAGAGGGCCCCGACCGCCATCCGGCGGCACGGACCTGCCGAGC
>NZ_JBJZON010000040.1:0-46143 GCF_047200735.1 Pseudonocardia oceanicola | reverse complement strand
AGTGACGAAGGCCCGGCTCCGGAGGACGCGTCCGAGCCGTCGAGTTTTGGCCTGACCTTTATATCATCAGCCCGACCATCCGGGAACGGCCGCGGGGCGGGACCCAGGTCGCACGACCCCGGCGAGCGGGAACGACGAACGACTCGGCGCTCCGGGCCCGACCGCCGCCGCGTCGCCACCACTGCGGTGATCCACAAACCTGCCAGATCCATGGCGTCACCGGACCGAGGCTGCCGGCGAGGATGGTGGCGGCGTCCGCGTCGTCGACGTCGACGGAGGTCGCGATCGCGGCGAGCAGCGTCGCCTTCTGGTCGGCGGTGAGCTCCGACCCGACGAGGCCCTCGGAGGTGGTCGGGAAGGCCCAGTCCTTGCCCGGGCCGAGCAGGATGTCGTTGGAGGAGCCGGAGAGGGTCGCGGCGGTGGTCTGGGTCGCGTCGAGCGAGGCCGAGGTGGTCGTGCTGCCCGGGCTCTCCGAGCTCGAACACCCGGCCAGTGTGAGGGCGAGCGCGACCGCGGCCGCGGGCACGACGATCAGGGTCTGGGTGAGAAGCGAGCCATGGGCGGAAGCTAGGGGCGCAGGGCTCTATGAGGGCTGTGTCCGCCCTGTGCGATCCCTGTGACCACGCGACCGTGCGGTGGTCGTGGTGGCCCGCCGTCCCCGGAACGGCCCCTGACCCCGCAGTGACTACCGTCGAAGGGTCTGACCAAATAGGGTCGTCCCGCGCGGATTCCTGGACGAAGGGGTGAGAAGTGCGAGCAGCGGTACTCGAGGGATTCGGCGACGCCTCGCGGCTCGTGTACGGCGACTTCCCGGACCCCGAACCCGAACCGGGATTCACGGTCGTACGGCTGGCCGCAGCCGCCTTGAACTGGCACGACGTGCTCGTCCGGCAGGGCAGGTACGGCTCGCCCCTGCCGCACGTGCCCGGCGCGGACGGAGCGGGCAGGCGGGTGGACGACGGGAGCGAGGTCCTCGTGCTCCCGTCGTTGTGGTGGGGCTCCGACCAGCGGGCCCCGGGCCCGCGATGGGAGATCCTCGGCGATCACCGGCCGGGGACCTACGCCGAGTACGTACGCGTGCCGGACGACTGTGTCGTGCCCAAACCCGCGGGCCTGAGCTGGGCCCAGGCGGCGGCGCTGCCGCTCGTCGGGCTGACGACCTACCGCGCCCTCGTCACCCGGGCACGGCTGGAGCGGGGCCAGTCGTTGCTGGTCCTCGGCGCGGGCGGCGGCGTCGCGACCATGGCCGTGATCCTCGCGTCCGCGATCGGAGCCACGGTCCACGTGACCTCCTCCAGCACGGCGAAGATCGACGCCGCGGTCGCCCTCGGCGCCGTGGGCGGAGTGAGCTACCGGGACCCCGACTGGCCGGCCGCGGCCCGCGCGCTCTCCCCGGAGAAGGCCGGCTTCGACGTCGTCCTCGATCCTGTCGGCACCTGGGCCCCAGCACTCGAGGCGGTGCGTCCCGGCGGACGGGTCGTCGTCCTCGGCTCGGTCTCCGCCGAACGAGCGGACCTGGACGTGCGACGGTTCTACTTCGGCCAGTACGACCTGCTCGGCACCACGATGGGCAGCCCCGCCGACTTCGCGGGCCTGGTCGACCTCGTCGAGGAGCAGGGGATCGTGCCGCCGCCGATCGCACGCGTCTTCCCCCTGTCCGAGACGGCCGCGGCGCACCGTTACCTGGAGTCCGGCGCGGGGTTCGGGAAGGTCGTGCTCGACATCGGGTCGTGAGGTCGGCGGTGGGTCGAGGCGAGTGCCGTGAAGCGGCCTGATACGCGTTGCCGGAGTCAGTCGACATGCTCCTTCAACAGGTCGCCGATGCACGAGTCGAGTTGCTCCCGGTCGCGGTCGGCGACGCAGAACATCGCGAAGTGTGCCCACAGCGAATCCACCACTCGGAACTCGCTGTTCGGGATCAGCCGCTGCTCGGCCTCGCAGTCCTCCGGTGGGAAGAACATGTCCCGGGAGAACGGCACGACGTAGGTCTTCGCCGTGATCCGCCCGAGGGCGGCGGCCAGGTCCCCGCCGGTGTGCAGGCTGACGTCGCCGTGGCGCCACTTCCAGCCCATCCAGATGAGGTTGTTGGGGTCCATGGGCGCGAAGTAGTTCTCCCAGAACCGGTGCAGGAAGTCCTCGAGCGAGGTGAAGCCGTAGGCCCGGTAGGCCTCGGAGTTGTAGAACTCCGGGCACAGTCCCATCACCGACCAGACCTGCGCGTGCCGGCGCAGACCCACGTGGACGTCGCTCTGGTCCTTGTAGAAGCCGCCGTTCCAGGCGGGGTCGGACTTCAGCGCGTCCTCGTGCGAGCGCACGAACAGGTAGTCGTGGGCGGTGGTCCTGGCCGTGCCGGCGATCGGGAGCGCCCGCTTGACCATGTCGGGGTACCGGACGGCCCACTCGTAGGTCTGCTCGGCGCCCATAGACCAGCCCAGCACGAGTTCGAGGCGCTCGATCCCGAGGACGTCGGTGACGAGCCGGTGCTGCGCCCGCACGTCGTCGCCGATCGTGACGTTCGGGAAGGCGCCCCCGTTGAACGGAGGCGGTGTGTTGCTCGGTGAGGACGAGAACCCGTTCGCGAACTGGCCCGGGAAGATGATGAAGTACTTCGACGGGTCGAGCGGACGGCCCTCCCCGACGAAGATCTCCATCGACGCCGACGTTCCGGACCACATGTGCGGGAACAGGACGGCGTTGTCCTTCGCCGCGTTCAGCGTGCCTCGCGTCTTGTAGGCGAGCCTCGCGTTCGGCAGCGTGATCCCGTTGGCCAGCTCGAAGTCGCCGAGGTCGAGGTACTCGTGCGGACCGTGGATCTCCTCGGAGTAGTAGTTCCCCATCGTTCCGACACTCCCTTCGTACGTTCACGGCGGTGACGCACGTCACAGACTCCCGCTGTCGACGGTCCGCGGCGACCGCCATCCATCGCAATGCGTCCGCCGGGTCCTCCGCGTTCGGACCGGAGCCCCGGACATCACGAGCCCGGACACCGTTAGCGTGGCGGGGTGCGGAGCTGGAGCATCGACGCGTATCTCGCCCTCCTGGCGGCCCGGCACCCGACCCCCGCCGGCTCTGCCGTCGCCGCGCTCAACCTGGCTCAGGCCGCGGCACTGCTGACCATGGTGGCCCGGTTCCGCGTCGACCGGGACCCCCCGGTGCGGGCCGTCGCGCAGAGCGTGCTCGGGCGGGCCGAGGAGCTGCAGGAGACGGCGCTGCGCCTCGCCGAGGCCGACACCGACGCCGTCGGGCAGGTCGCCGCGGCCTACGCGCTCCCCCGAACCACCGAGGCGGAGCGGGCGCGACGCGCCGCGGCGGTCGCCGAGGCCCTCCTCGCCGCCGCGGGTCCACCGGCCGAGCTCGTCCGGGTCGGTGCGGAGCTCGTCGAGCTGTGCGAGCGGATGGCCGAGGTCGGCAGCGGTGCCCTCCTCGCGGACGTGGCCGCGGCCGCCGACGCCACGGCCGCGGCGCTGAGCATCAGCCGGACGAACGTCGAGGCCGACGTCGCGCCGCGCCACGGCACCACGGAGGCCGAGGCCCTCGCCGCCGCCCTCGGTCCCGTCGACGACCTCCTCGACCGGGCCGCGCGACTGCGCGGCGAGGTCCGCCGCGCGCTCGGGTGACGATCAGGAGAGGTTGACGATGTTGCCCTCGCGGTCGATGTCCACCAGATGGGCGGCCGGAGTGGCGCCGAGGCCGGGCATGGTGCGCATGTCGCCGCAGATCGGGTAGATGAACCCGGCCCCGACCGACGCCCGTACCTCGCGGACGGGCAGCCGCCAGCCCGTGGGCGCCCCCCTCAGCGACGGGTCGGACGACAGCGACAGGTGGGTCTTGGCGACGCAGACGGGCAGGTGGCCGTAGCCGTTCGCCTCGTACGTGTCGAGCTGGCGGGACGCGGTGCGGTCGTAGTCCACCCCCTCGGCGCCGTAGACCCTCGTCGCGATCGTCTCGATCTTCTCCCGCAGGTCGGCCGAGTCGGGGTAGAGGAAGCGGAACCCGCCGTCGGCCCCCGCCGGCTCGTCGGCGGCGTCGGCGACCGCCTCGGCCAGCTCGCCGGCCCCGCGCCCGCCGTCGGTGAAGTGCGTGCAGACGGCGACGCGCGCGCCCATCTCCCGCGCGATCTCGGCGATCGCCGCGTGCTCGGAGGGGTGGTCGCCGGGGAAGGCGTTGATCGCCACCACCGGGGACACCCCGTGCAGCCGGATGTTCTCGATCTGCTTGCGCAGGTTGGCGCCGCCGATGTGGACCTCGTCGGGGTTCTCGGCGAGCAGCGCCGCCGGCAGCGGCCGGCCGGCGGCGATCCGGTGCCGGCCCGAGTGCGCCTTGAGTGCCCGCACGGTCGCCACGACCACCGCGGCGTCGGGGACGAGGCCCGAGGCCCGGCACTTGATGTTGAAGAACCGCTCCGCGCCCATGTCGGCCCCGAACCCGGCCTCGGTGACGAGGAAGTCGCCGCCGTGGATGCCGATGAGGTCGGCCACCACCGACGAGTTCCCGTGGGCGATGTTGCCGAACGGGCCGGCGTGCACGAGGACCGGCGTGTTCTCCAGTGTCTGCATCAGGTTGGGCTTCAACGCGTCCCGCATGATGACGGTCATGGCGCCGGCGCCGCCGATGTCCTCCGCGGTCACCGGCGTGCCCTGGGGGGTGTAGCCGACGACGATGCGGCCGAACCGCTCGCGCATCTCCTGCAGCGACCGGGCGAGTGCGAAGATCGCCATGACCTCGCTGGCCGCGGTGATGTCGAACCCGGTCTGGCGCGGGATCCCGTCCGTCCCGCTGCCGAGGCCGACGATCACGTTGCGCAGCGCGCGGTCGTTGACGTCGAGCACCCGGCGCCAGGTGATGGCGTGCGGGTCGAGGCCGGAGGCGTTGCCCTGGAAGAGGTGGTTGTCCAGGACGGCCGAGAGCAGGTTGTGCGCCGCGGTGACGGCATGGAAGTCGCCGGTCAGGTGGAGGTTGAGCACGTCCATCGGGACCACCTGGCTGTAGCCGCCGCCGGCCGCGCCACCTTTGATCCCGAACGTCGGGCCCATGGACGGCTGCCGGATCGCCACGGTGGCCTGCCGCCCGATCCGGCACAGCGCCTGCCCGAGCCCGACGGTGGTGGTGGTCTTGCCCTCGCCCAACGGGGTCGGCGTCACGGCGGACACCACCACGTACTTCGCGCGGGGCCGCCCCGCGAGCTCCTCGATCGCGGCCAGCTTGATCTTGGCGACGTGCTCGCCGTACGCCTCGAGCAGGTGCGACCCGATCCCCATGGCGGCGGCCACGTCGTCGAGCGGCTTCAGTGACGCGGCCTGCGCGATGTGCAGGTCTCTCGGGATCATCGGCGGTCTCCTCGGTCGTGGCAGGGGGTCAGGCGGTCACCCGCAGCGAGTCGCGGTCGTCCACCTCGAACCGGCCGTCGCGGATGTCCGCGGCCCAGGCGGCGGTGGGAACGAGCGCGCCGAACGGGAAGAAGTGCACCGCCCGCAGCAGGTTGCGGGGGTCGGCGGCCACCGCGGCCGCCAGGCCGAGGAGGGTCGCGTCGGGGTGGTGGACCGGCGAGGTCGCCAGCTTGAGCACGCTCCCGGCCTGCTGCCGGAGCACCTTGAGCGAGGGGCCCACCCCACAGCGCAGCCCGTACCGGAGCAGGCGCGCGGGGGAGGTGAGGCCGGGCAGCCCGACGTGGACGGGCACGTCGAGGTCCGCGGCCCGGACTCGCCGCTCCCAGGCGACGATCGGCCCGGGATCGAAGCAGAACTGGGTGACGAGGTGCAGGTCGAAGCCGCGGGCCCGGGCGATGCCGCACTTCGCGACGAGGGCCCGGAACAGCTCGTCGTCGTCGACGTCGGGATGTCCCTCCGGGTGGCCCACGATGCCGACACGGCGGATGCCGGTCTCCTCCAGGAGGCCCGCGTCGAGGACCTGCGCCGACTCGGAGAACTCCCCGACGGGGGTGGTCAGGGACCCGGCGAGGAGCAGGACGTCCTCGACCCCGGCTGCGGTGAGGTCGGCCAGCATGCGCCGCAGCGTGGGGCGGTCGGACACGGCCCGGGCCGCCAGGTGGGGCACCGGCCGCAGGCCCGCCTCCCGGACGGCGCGGGCGACCGCCACCGTGTCGGCCCACGGCTGGTCCGGCAGGAACGTCAGGTAGACGGCCGTCCCGGCCGCCAGGTGGTCGTGCAGCGGCGGGAGTGTCGCCGCCTCGCGGGGGGTGATCTCCACGCTGAACGGGGACATCAACCTGCGCACGGCGTCGCTGAGCTCGGGGTACGTGGGTGTCGTCATCGCTGGTCCCCTCAGCCCCGGCGGCGCCGGATCTCGGCGTTGAGCGCGGGCACGACCTCGTGCATGTCCCCGATCACCGCGTAGGTCGCCCTGGTGACCATCGGCGCGTTCTCGTCCGTGTTGATCGCCAGGATCGTCTTGGAGCTCGCGCAGCCGGCCCAGTGCTGGATCGCCCCGCTGATGCCGCAGGCGATGTAGAGGTCGGGGGAGATCCGGCTGCCGGTCTGGCCGATCTGCTCGTGGTGCGGGCGCCAGCCCATGCTCGTCACGACGCGCGAGACGCCGAGCGCCCCGTCGAGCAACTCCGCCAGCTCGGCGACACCCGCGAAGCCGTCCGCGCCGCCGGCCCCGCGCCCGGCGCCCACCACGACGCGGGCCGAGGTGAGCGCGCCCGACAGGTCGGCCTCGGCGGGCTCGGTCGAGACGACCCGCGTCACCAGGTCCGCCTCCGCGACCTCCGGGGAGAACTCGCGCAGTGTCACGGGCACGGGTGGGACCTGCTCGGCCTGGACGGCGTGGCCCGCGACGGTGAGGACCGCGGGGCGCCGGGGCAGGAGCATCTCCTCGAGGGCCGCGCCGCCCATCACCTGACGGACGACCCGCAGCGCCCCCCCGTCGTCCCCCCCGTCGTCCCCGTCGTCGTCCCTGCCCAGCCCGACGACGTTGGCGGCCATCGGCACGTCGAGCCGTGCGGCCAGGTGGGCCATGACCTCGAGGCCGCGCGGACTCCCCGGGGCGACGACGGCATCGGCGTCGGCGGCCGCCACCGCAGCCTGCACCGCGGCCGCCCAGGCGGCTCCGCCGTAGGCCGAGAAGGCGTCGCCGGTGGCGTGGTGCACCTCGCCGACGCCGTGGTCGGCGAGGTGGTCGACCAGCCCGTCCGGGCGCGGGCCGACCACCACGGCATGCAGCGCGCCGCCGACGCGCTTGGCGAGGGCGCGCGCGAACGTGACGGTCTCCAGCGACACCTCGGTCGCCCCGGCCGCATCGGTCTCGACGAGCACGAGGATCATCGGCTCACCCCCAGGCGCTGCAACAGGTCGACCACGGCCGGGGCGGCGTCGGGGCCGGCGCCGAGCACCTCGACGGTGCTCGGCTGGGCGGGCGGCAGGGTGAGCCGGACGCGACCGGGGCCGCGCGGCTCGAACCGCGGTGCCACCGTCTCGATCGGGATCTTCTTCGCCTTCATCCGCCCCACGACGGACGGGTAGCGCGGCTCGACGCCGCCCTCGAGCACGGTGACGACCGCGGGCAGCGGCACCGCGAAGGTCTCGACGCCGTCCGGCCCGGCACCCCGCGCCGTCGCCACCCCGCCGTCGACCTCGACCGTCCGCACACCGGTGACGACCGGCCGGCCCAGCGCGTGGGCGAGCCGGACACCGACCTGGAAGTCGCCGGTGTCGGCGGCGTCGTTGCCGAGCAGGATCACATCGTGGGTGCGGCCCTCCGCGGCATGGGCGGCCACGACGGCGGCGATCTCCCGCACGACGTCCACCGGCCCGTACCCGACCGGGTCGGCGTCGATGTGTACGGCGGCGGCGCAGCCGACGGCCAGGGCGGCGCGGAGCTGCTCGACCGCCGCCTCGGGCCCCAGGGTGAGCACGGTCGCGGTGCCGCCGGTGGCGGTGGCGACGCGCACGGCCAGCTCGACGGCGCAGTTCTCGTGCGCGCTCACGGTGAACCCGACGAAGCGCGCGTCGATCGCCTGTGCGTCCGGGGTCAGCAGCACCTCGCCCCCGACGTCGGGCACCCGCTTGACGCAGACCAGCACGTTCGCCATGGCTCAGGCCCTGATCCGCTCGTTGGCCGGGTCGAACAGCGGCGTGGCGTCGGTCGAGCCGACGGTCACCGGGTACAGCTCCTCCATGTAGGACACCGCGAGTCGGTTCCCGACCGTGGCCTGGTCCGGCGGCAGATACGCCATCAGGAGGTGCGCGCCCAGCGACGGCGCCGACCCCGCCGAGGTGACGTAGGGGTGGTGACCGTGCCCGTCCGTCAGCACGCCACCGTCGCGGGTGAGGATCGGCTCGCCACCGAGCATGTAGCGGTTGCGGCCGGTGGCCGACCGGTGGTCGTCGACGGTGAGCGTGCACAGCACCGCGCCGGGTTCGGTGGCCCGTTGGGCGAGGTAGGCCTCGCGGCCGACGAAGTCGGCGTCCTTCACCTTCGGCCGGGCCATCCCCGCCTCGACGATCGTGCGCTCGCCGTCGAGCTCGAACCCGAACGCCCGGTAGCCCTTCTCCAGCCGGCCGGTGGTGCCGTAGACGCCGATCCCGACCGGGACGGCGCCGTCCGGCCGCCCGGCCTCGTGCAGCAGCTCCCACACCCGGGCGCCCTGCTCCATCGGGACGTAGAGCTCCCAACCGAGTTCGCCGACGTAGGAGATCCGGGACGCGAGCACGGCCACGCTGCCGACGGCGATGTCGCGGCAGGTGAGGAACGGGAAACCGGTGTGGGAGACGTCGTCGTCGGTGAGGCGGCCGAGGATGTCGCGGGCCCGCGGCCCCCACAGCCCGATGGTGGTGAACGCCGAGGTCCGGTCCACGACCGCGGCGCCGTCGGGCAGGTGGTCGGCGAACCACTTCAGGTCGGCCATGCCGTGCAGGCCGCCGGTGACCACCCGGTAGCGGTCGTGGGCCAGCCGCATCACGGTGAGGTCGGACCGGAAGCCGCCCCGGGCGTCGAGCACCGGTGTATAGATCACCCGGCCCTCGGCCACCGCGGCCTGGGCCACGACGATGCCCTGGATCGCCTGCTCCGCCGCCGGCCCGACGACGTCGAAGATCGCGAAGGCGGACAGGTCGACGATGCCGGCGCGGTCCCGCATGGCGAGGTGCTCGGCGTTGATGATCGGCGACCACCAGCGGGAGTCCCACTCGTGTTCGCGCGGCAGCACCTTGTCGCCGTACTCGCCGAGCAGGGCCTCGTTCGACGCGTACCACATCGGCCGTTCCCAGCCGACGGTCTCGAAGAAGACCGCGCCCGCCGCCCGCTCGGCCGCGTGCATGGGCGCGAGCCGCTTGCCGCGCTCACCCTCCCACTGCTCGCCGGGGTGCACGATGCCGTAGGTCTTGTTGAACGCCTCCGAGGTGCGCGAGCGCACGTGGGCACGGGTGCGCTGGTGCGGGTGGAACCGCGCGATGTCGGAGTGGTGCAGGTCGATCTCGGAGTAGCCGTGCGTCATCCACTCCGCGACCGCCCGGCCGACGCCGGGGCCCTCCTTGATCCACACCGCGGCGGCCGACCAGAGGCCCTCCACCTCGGGCGTCTCCCCGAGGATCGGGGCGCCGTCGGGAGTGAGCGAGAGCAGGCCGTTGATGGCGTAGCGGATCTCGGCGCCCTCGGCGCCGAGCGCGTCCGGCATGAGCTCGAGCGCCTGCTCGAGCTGCGGGTCGAAGTCGTCGGCCGTGAACGGCGCCTCGGTGGGGGAGAGCCGGGCCTGGTCGATCGACGGGATCTCCTCCGGGTCCCAGAGGATGGGACGGTGGGCGTAGGAGCCCACCTCCATGTCGGCGCCGTGCTGACGCTCGTAGCAGAACGTGTCCATGTCACGGATGATCGGGAAGGAGATCTCGCCGGGGCGCTCGGCGAGCTGTGGGATCGGCCCCACCGAGATCATCTGGTGGACGGCGGGGGTGAGCGGGATCGTCGCGCCCGCCATCCGGGCGAGCTTCGGGCTCCACACCCCACAGGCGATCACGACGGTGTCGGCCTCGATGTCCCCGCCGCTGGTGCGCACGCGCCGGATTCGCCCCCGCTCGACGTCCATCCCGAGCACCTCGACGGTCGGCACCACGGTGAGCGCGCCGAGGGCCAACGCCGACTCCCGCATCAGCGTGCCCGCGCGGAGCGAGTCGACCACGCCCACGGACGGCGTCCAGAACGCCCCGAGGATCTGGTCCTTGTCCAGGTAGGGCACGCGCTCGACGACGTGGTCCGGGGTCACCAGCTCCGCCGGGACACCCCAGGCCCGCGCCGACGACATCCGCCTGCGCAGCTCCTCCATCCGTTCCTCGGTGCGGGCGATCTCGTACCCGCCGGACTCGGTGAAGACACCCAGTTCCGTGTACTGGCGCACGGAGTCGAGCGTGAGGTCGGCGATCTCGCGCGAATGGTCGACCGGGAAGATGAAGTTCGAGGCGTGCCCGGTGGAGCCGCCCGGGTTGGGCAGCGGGCCCTTGTCGATCTGCACGATGTCCCGCCAGCCCAGGCGGGAGAGGTGGTGCACGAGGCAGTTGCCCACGATGCCGGCGCCGATCACGACGACGCGGGCGGTGGCGGGGAGATTCGGCATCGGGTGGTCCTCCTAGTCGCCCAGCTCGCGGCGGCGCCGGGTCACGTACTCCGTCAGCTCCTCGCGGACCGCGTCGTCCAGCGGCGGAGGCTCGTACTCGTCGAGCCGCCTCCGCGCGACCTCGCGGGCGCGGGCGGCGGCGTCCTTGGCGCCGTTGCGCATCCACCGCTCGTAGTTCTCCGAACTGGTGACGAACGGGCGGTAGAAGCAGGTGCGGAACCGTTCCATGGTGTGGGCGGCACCGAGGAAGTGACCGCCGTGGCGGACCTCGTCGTGCGCGTCGAAGGCGAGCGACGCCTCGTCGATCTCCAGCGGCCGGAACTCGTGCTGCAGCATCTCCAGCAGCTGCACGTCGAGCACGAACTTCTCGTAGCTCGCGACGAGCCCGCCCTCCAGCCAGCCGGCGGTGTGCATCACCCAGTTGATGCCCGCGAGGAACGTCGGGAGCATGGTCATCAGCGACTCGTAGCCGGCCTGGGCGTCCGCGGTCTGGCTCGAGGTCAGACCGCCCCCGGACCGCACCGGGAGCCCGAACCGGCGGGCGATCTGCCCCGTGCAGAGCAGCCCGACCGCCGACTCCGGCGTGCCGAAGCAGGGGGAGCCGGACTGCATGTCGATGTTGGACAGGAACGATCCGAAGATCACCGGACAGCCCGGCCGGACGAGCTGGGACAGCGCGATGCCGGTGAGGGCCTCGGCGATCTGCTGGGTCAACGCCGCCGGGATCGAGACCGGTGACATCGCGCCCATCAGCAGGAACGGGGTGATCACCACGGCCTGGTTGGCCTCGCTGTAGGCGAGCTGCGCCTCGAGCATGCGCTCGTCCCAGCGCAGCGGCGAGTTGCAGTTGATCAACGAGATCGTGGCCGGGGTGGCCTCGATCGCGGCCCGGCCGCCGAAGAGGATCTCGGTCATGGCGATCGTGTCGGCGGCGTTGACCCCGGACACCACATTGCCCATGTAGATCTTGTCGGTGAGCGTCTGCAGGGCGTAGGTCATGTCCAGGTGTCGCGAGTCCAGCGGTGCGTCCTCCGGCTCGCATACCACCCCGCCCGCCGAGTCGAGGGCGGCGAAGCCCTGGGCGAGGCGGGCGAAGTTGCGGAAGTCGTCCATCGTCGCGTCCCGGCGGATGTCGCCCTCGCGGACGAACGGCGGGCCGTAGACGGCGCCGAACGCCATCGCGTCGTCGCCGATGTGCACCGTGTTCGCCGGGTTGCGGGCCTGCACGTCGAACGACCGCGGCGCCTTGGCGACCTGCTCGAGCACGAAGTCGGGATCGAACCGGACGACCCCCTCGTCGGAGGAGCCCTCGACCTTCTGGCCGGCCTGGCGGAACAGCTCCAGCGCCCGGGACGAACCGAACTCCACACCGATCTCCGACACCAGCCGGCGCCAGCCCGTGTCGAGGGTGTCCAGGGCGTCCTCGGAGAGGATCTCGTAGCGGGGCATGCCGTTGCGGAACATGTGCTTCTCCGCTCTTGACGGGCTGAGAGACGGGCGTCACAGTAGCCGCCATCCTCAGAACTCGGGTTCCATAATGTGAAACTTTGGACGGCAGCCATGGTGGCGCAGTCGGGAAGTCAGGCGGTCGAGCGCGCGAGCGCCCTGCTCGGCGTCATCGTCGAGTCCGGTGCGCCGCGCACCTTCAGCTCGCTGGTCGACGAGCTCGGCCTGGCGAAGTCCACCACCTCCCGGCTCCTGCAGGCCCTGGAGCGCAGCCGGCTGGTGCACCGTGACCGGGCCGGGGCGTTCCGCCCGGGCGCGTTGTTCTCGCTGCACGCGGCCCGGCCCAGCGCGCTGCACGACCTGGCCGAGCTCGCCCGTCCCACGATGGAGCACGTGTCCGCGCTCTCCCGGGAGACGGTGAACCTCGCCATGGCACGCGGCGGCCAGCTCGTCGAGATCGACCAGGTGGACAGTCGCTACCTGGTCGGGGCCACGAACTGGGTCGGGGTCGACGTGCCCGCGCACTGCACGGCGCTGGGCAAGGTGCTCTACGCCTACGGTGCGCTCCCGCTGCCGTCCGGCCGGCTGGAGCGCCGCACCGCGCACTCACCGGTCGACCGCGCCCAGTTCGAGCACGGCCTCGTCGAGGTCCGCCGGCGCGGCTGGGCGGCCTCGCTGGACGAGCTGGAGCTCGGGCTCACCGCCGTCGGCGCTCCGGTGTGGGCCGTCGACGGCACCGTCGTCGCCGCCATCTCGGTCTCCGGTCCGACGAGCCGCATCAACGACTTCGGCATCACCAGACTCGGGGACCTGCTCGTCGCCGAGCTGCGCGGGCTGTCCGCGCTGCTGGGACACCAACCCGGACGGAAGACAAGCCCGATGAAGGAGGGCACGGCCTGATGGAGCACGACACGATCCTCCGCGGGCTCTACGACGAGACGCTGGTCGGCAACAGGCCACGCGTGCTCGAGCTGACGCGCGAGGGGCTCGACGCGGACCTCACCCCGGAGACGATGCTGTTCGACGCGCTCATTCCCGCGCTGGAGGAGGTCGGTGCCCGGTTCGAGCGCGGGGACTTCTTCGTGCCCGAGATGCTGGTCGCGGGGAAGGCGATGAGCGGCGCGCTGGACATCCTTCGCCCGCTGCTCGCCGAGACCGGGGCACGGACCGTCGGCACCTTCCTGATGAGCACGGTCAAGGGCGACGTCCACGACATCGGGAAGAACCTCGTGAACATCATGCTGGAGGGCGCGGGCTTCCACGTGATCGACCTGGGTGTGCAGGTGTCGCCGGAGAAGGTGATCGCCGGGATCCACGAGCACAGCCCCGACATCGTCGGCTTCTCCGCGTTCCTCACCACGACGATGCCGATGTTCAAGGCCAACATCAACGCCTTGCAGAAGGCCGGGCTGCGCGACCGGGTGATCGTGATGGTCGGGGGCGCGCCCGTCACCCAGGAGTACGCCGACGCCGTCGGTGCCGACGGGTACGCCGCCGACGCCGCCACCGCCGTCCGCACGGCCAAGGAACTGCTCGCCGCCCGTCGCGCCGCCGTGGGGGTCTGATGCACACCGTGCTCCGCTCGGCGACCCGCGAGGTCGTCATCGGTCCGGACCGACCGTTCTGCCTGATCGGTGAGCGGATCAACCCGACCGGTCGGAAGATCTTCGCCGAGCAGTTGCGTCGCGGCGACCTCTCGCGCATCCGCGTCGACGTCGAGCAGCAGGTCGCCGGCGGGGCGACGATGCTCGACGTCAACATGGGCGTCCCGCTCGCCGACGAGGCCGAGCTGCTCGCCGAGGCCGTCACGACGGTGCAGGAGCTCACCGACCTGCCGCTGGTCATCGACTCGTCGGTGGTCGAGGCGCTGGAGGCCGGGCTCGCGGCGTACGAGGGCAAGGCACTGGTGAACTCGGTGACCGGCGAGCGGGAACGGCTGGATGCGGTCCTGCCGATCGTGGCCCGGTACGGGGCGGCGGTGATCGCGCTGCCCAACGAGGAGGACGAGATCCCGGACGAGCCGGAGCGCCGGCTGGAGATCACCCGCAAGATCCTCGACGTCGCCGTCGGCGAGTACGGCATCCCCGTCGAGGACGTCGTCGTGGACCCGCTGGCCATGCCGGTGGGAGCGGACACGACGCTCGTCCGCACGACGCTGCGGACGATCGAGCTGATCTCCGACGAGCTCGGCCTGAACATGACGCTCGGCGCCTCCAACGTCTCCTTCGGCATGCCCGGCCGCCCGGTACTGGGGGCGACGTTCCTGCCGATGGCGATGTCCTGCGGACTGACCAGCGCGATCATGGACGTGCGGTCGCCGCAGATCGTCGAGGCGGTCAAGGCCGCGGACCTGCTGCTGGGCAACGACGAGTGGGGCGCGGCCTGGATCGCGCGGGCCCGGGCGGCGGCCGCGGGGAAGACGGCCTGACGGTGACCGCGCTGCCGGAGCCGCCCCCACCGGACCGGGTCCGTATCCGGTTCGACCCCGACGGGGCCCGGCCGCGCGAGGTGCGGGTCCCCGCCGGGGCGACGCTGTTCGACGCCGCGAGCTGGAACGGCATCGCCGTCGACTCCACCTGCGGGGGCCACGGCACCTGCCGCAAGTGCCGGATGCGCGTCGTCGAGGGCGACGTGCCGGTGTCCCGGCTGGACCCACGCGCGTTCGGCCCGGAGGAGCTGCGGGCGGGATGGCGCCTGGCGTGCCGTGCCCGGGCCGAGCAGGACCTCCGGGTGGAGGTGCCGCCGCTGGTCACCCGGCCGAAGGCGGCCACGGTCGGCGTCGGACGCCAGGTGATCCTGCGCCCCGCCCTGCAGAAGCGCTGTGTGACGCTGTCCGAGCCGACCCTCGCCGACCAGCGCACCGACGTCGAGCGGCTGCGTGACGCGCTGCCCGACCTCGAGCTCCGGGTGGACCTGCCGGCGGTCCGCAGCCTGGCCCGGGCGATGCGTTGCGTGGACCACACGGCGAACCACACGGCGGACCACACGGTCACCGCCGTCGTCGTGGACGACGTGCTCGTCGACGTCGAGCCGGGGGACACGAGCGGGCGGCTCTTCGGCATCGCCTTCGACCTCGGCACGACGACCGTCGTCGCGACGCTGCTCGACCTCGCCACCGGCACCCCGGTCGCCGTCGCGTCGCGGCTCAACCCCCAGCAGTCGCACGGCGCCGACGTGATCACCCGGATCAGCGCGACGATGACCGACCCGACGGCGCTGGACCGGCTCACCGCACTCGCCCACCAGGGCCTCGACCAGCTCGCGGGCGAGGTCTGCGCCGACGGTGAGGTCGACCGTGGCGAGGTCTACGAGATCGCGGTGGCGGGCAACGCCACGATGACCCACCTGGCGTTGGGGCTGGACCCCGAGCCGCTGGGCGTCGCGCCGTTCGTCATGGCCTCCCGGTCGTTCGACGGCCTCACGGCCGCCGACCTCGGCGTACGGGTGCACCCGCGGGCGCGGGCGTACGTGTTCCCGGCGCTCGGCGCGTACGTCGGCGGCGACATCGT
Organism: Pseudonocardia oceanicola; assembly: GCF_047200735.1. NCBI lineage: Bacteria > Bacillati > Actinomycetota > Actinomycetes > Pseudonocardiales > Pseudonocardiaceae > Pseudonocardia > Pseudonocardia oceanicola. The sequence goes on along the minus strand of NZ_JBJZON010000040.1, from coordinate 30,624 downwards.
CGCGGGGGCACTCGCCTCCGGGATGGACCGGGACCGGCGCGTCCGGCTCTTCGTCGACATCGGCACGAACTGCGAGATCCTCCTCGCGGCCGGCGACCGGCTGCTGGCGACGGCGGCGCCCGCCGGCCCGGCGTTCGAGGGTGCGGCCATCCGCTGCGGGATGCGGGCCGCGCCCGGCGCGGTCGAGGGCGTGAAGATCAGTGACGACGACGTCGTGCTGCAGGTCATCGGCGACGTCGAGCCCGTCGGGCTGGCGGGGTCCGGCCTGGTCGACGCCGTGGCGGCGATGGTGGCGGCCGGCCTCGTCGACGGCTCGGGGCGCCTGGTCACGGCGGACGCACCGGGTGTGCCGCCGGGGTTGGCCGCCCGGTTGCGGCAGGTCGGCCAGGAGCGGGTCTTCGTCCTGCACTTCCCCGGGGACGACAAGGCCGGTGATCCCGCCAGGGCGCTGTACCTGTCCCAGCGCGACGTCCGCGAGCTGCAGTTCGCCAAGGCGGCGATCTCCACGGGCTGGCAGCTGCTGTTGGAGGAACAGGGGTTGACCAGCGCCGACATCGCCCAGGTGCTGCTGGCCGGGTCCTTCGGCAGCTACCTCGCCCCGGCCGCCGCGGTGCGGATCGGGCTGGTGCCCGAGGTCGCGCCGGTGCGCGTCGTGAGCGCGGGCAACGTGGCGGGGGAGGGGGCCAAGATGGCGTTGCTGTCGGTGCGCGAGCGGGCGGCGGCCCGGGCGCTGCTGGAGGAGGTGCACTACGTCGAGCTCTCCGACCGCGCCGATTTCAACGACCGCTTCGTCGAACGCCTCGCCTTCCCGCTCTGACCGTCCCGTGTGCGAGGACCGGGTGGCGGTGGTCGCGTGCGGGGCGATCGCGCGCCACGTCGCGGACGTCGCCGCCCGCCGCGGCTGGCCGGTCGACGTCGTCCCGCTTCCTCCGCTGCTGCACAACCGGCCCGAGCGGATCGCCGCCGCCGTCGAGCGCGAGGTGTCGCGCCTGCGGCCGCGGTACGCGCGGGTCGCCGTCGGCTACGCCGACTGCGGCACCTACGGCGCGCTCGACGACGTCTGCGCCCGGTGGGGGCTGCGCCGGTTGTCCGGAAGCGACTGCTACACGGTCTTCGCCGGCGCGGCGCGGATGCGGGCGGTGCTCGAGGCGGAACCCGGCACCTACGTGCTGACCGACTACCTGGTGGCGTCCTTCACCCGCTCGGTCGTCGTCGAGCTCGGTCTGGACCGGTACCCGGAGCTGCGCGACGACTACTTCGGCCACTACCGGCGGGTCGTCTGGCTCGCCCAGCACCCGACCGCCCGCCTTCGCGCGGCGGCGGAGCAGGCGGCCGGCGTCCTCGGTCTGCCGATGGAGGAGGTCCTCGTCGGCGACGTCCTCCTCGAGCGGGCGGTCGAGGACCTGGTGTCGCACATCGCGGACGGCCGGGCCGGCCGCCCTGGCCGACCCCACGCCAGGGAGGGGACGGACCGGCCACCAGACCCTCCACTGTGAACTGCACCCGTGCCTGCCTCCACAGGAAGGCGTGGCCGTCCCGACGTCGACCGCGCCGGGGGCGAGGGCGGCGGCCCCGCCGCGTCGACCGACTGTCCCCCTAAGTGCACTGGGTCACAGTGATCGTTGCTCCCTACGGTTCCACCAGCGCGAATGCGCCCGAGTCACGATCGCGCCCCAGCGTCGGGGCGGGGACGGAGCAGGTATGAGCGGGGAGCTCACCGACGTCGGGACCGGCGTCACCCTCTTCACGGCCGGCGAGGTGCGCGGCACGGCCCGGTGGTTCCACGACACGTCGGACGTCCTGTCCATCGACGACGACGATCTCGAGGAGACGATCGCCTTCGTCAACAAGGGCGGCATGACCTTCCTGTCGCCGATCCTGCCGGACCTGAAGGCCATCGTGTGCACCGCGGGCAGCCGCGAGTCGCACCTGGCGATCCTGTCCCGCGAGTCCGACGTGCCGTGCGTGCTGGCGGCGCAGCTGAGCGGTGAGGTCGCGGACGGCGACACCGTCGTCCTCGACCTGGCCGACGCCGAGACGGCGCGTATCGGCGTCGCCGCGGCGGTGACGGCGTGACGGCGCAGCTCACCACCCCGGAGAACGTCAAGGCGCTCTACACCGACGCCTCCTACGAGCCCACCCTCGAGGAGTGGAACTGGCTCGTCCACGAGGGCGGCGCGGCCTACAAGAGCGAGCTGGCCGCCCGGACCGTGTTCGAGTCCGAGCTGTTCGGGATGAACACCTACATCCTGATGTCGATGATGGAGGACTACCTCCGCGTCCCCGAGCGGCTGCGCGCCATCCGCCGACACGCCACCCCGGCGGAGCTGGCCCGGCAGGCGCTGCCCATCGGCAACAAGCGCAGCTTCATCAACCTCGCGGCGATGCCGCTGCACTACCTGACCGGTCGCGAGCTGTTCGTCGACCTCGGTGAGAACTCACTGGCCGACGGTCTGGAGGACCAGCTCGAGGTCCTGCGGTTCTGGCGCGAGGCCACCATCGCGATGCGCACCGACGGCGTGCTCTACAACATGCACGCCGACCCGGCGAACTCCAGCCATGTGGTCGGCGACCGGCTCCTGGCCGAGATCCGGAGCCACCTCGTCCCCGCCGACGACCAGGTGAAAACGGTGATCCGCAAGTTCGGCGCCCGGCTCACCGCCTACGCGTTCCTGGAGAACTGCGACGCCCGGACCGCGGTCTGCGACACCGGCCCCTACCAGCTGGAGGACGGCAGCTTCCTCGCGCTGCGCGAGACCTGCGCCGACGGGTCCGGGGACTTCCCGTGGGTCGACGGCATCCGCGAGACGTTGCCCTACCACCACTTCGTCATCGCCTACCGGTTGCCGAACACGGTCCGGATGGACAACAACGTCTGGGGCACGGCCTGGTTCACGCCGGGCGACTACCAGGCCGAGATCCTCGAGACCCGGGTCTTCTGCACGGACGGCGACGTGTTGCGCCCTCTCGACATCGCGGAGATCGACGAGGCCACGAAGGCGATCCGTAAGGCGCACCGGGCTCTCTACCAGCGGCTCGCGGAAACCGACCCGGAGGAGCGCAACCTCTACGCGACCCAGATGTACGCGTGGAAGACCAAGCCGTGGGCGCGGCTCGCCGGTTGCTACGACGAGATCGACTGGACGGTCACGCCGCGGATCGCCGAGTCCTACGAGAGGTTCTCCGACCCCGACCTCGCACTGCAGCTGATCGGCGGGATCTTCGTCCCGCAGGACCGGGACAGCTGCTTCCGATCCCTGGGAGGGTGACGATGACCGTCATCGGCAAGGGCACACCGTCCTACACCTTCACCCGCACCACCGGCCGCGTCCGGAACTTCCGGTCGCCGCAGGACGTCATCGAGTCCCTCGACAGCGACCTCGAGTCGACGATCGCGCTGGTCGCCTCCGGTGGCACCACATTCCTGTCGCCGATCCTCGGTCGGCTGGGCGGGATCGTGTGCCTCGACGGGACGCTGCGCTCCCACCTCGCGATCGTCTCCCGCGAGTTCGAGGTGCCGTGCCTCGTCGGCACCGACCTGACCGACGAGCTGGCCGACGGCACCGAGATCGTCCTCGACATCGACGACGGGGCGGGCGTGGTCCGCACCGGCGCCGAGCCGGAGGTCGCCACGCCGGACGGGGACGTCAGCGCCGCATGGTGGTCGTACGTCCGCCGGGTCGGCGACGAGATCGCCGTCAAGGACTTCGACGTGGCGGTGTCGCAGGAGGCCCTCGACGCGCTGATCGCCGAGGAGCTGACCGACGACCGGCTCGACGACCTGGTCCAGCACATGGGCCGGGCGTTCAAGCCCGAGATGACCCGGCGCTCGGGCTTCACCTCGGAGCTGTTCCCGATGCTGCCGTACATGTCGCTGTCGGTGATCGAGGACTTCCACAGCTACGCCGAGCGCGTCGCGGTGATCGACGCCGCGATGCCGGCGGAGGAGCTGGGGCGCCGGCTGCGGGAGGGCCCGAACCGGGTGAGCCCGCTGTGGATCTGGATGATCGGCTACCACTACCTGTGCGGCCGCGAGTGCCTGATCCAGATGGGCAAGCTGGGTCGGGACGAGCGGCGGGAGGAGATCCGCACCGTCGTGGACTTCTGGCGCCGGCTGGCGTTGGCCCACCGGGGCGACGGCACCCTCGACTACAAGGACGCCGGCTTCACCAACCGCTACCTGCCCCAGCCCGTGGTCGACGAGCTCACCGACGCGGGGACCGTGCTCGACCCGGCGGCGTCCAAGGCCCTCAAGCGGCTCAACGCCACCGTCTCCGGCTACTCGTTCCTGTACTTCTGCGACTCCCGGGTGGGCATCTGCGACTCCGGCCCGTACCCCCGGCGCGGGGCGGCGGCCCGGCGGACGATCGTGCGGGACTACCTCTCGCTCGGACCGAGCGCCTGGGCCTACCCGTGGGCAGAGGACCTCGCGCCCCCGTACGCGGGCCTGACCATGGCGCTGACCTTCGACCCCGCGTCCTTCAGCGAGTTCGAGATCAACGACTGGGGCACCACGTTCACGGAGCCGGATCAGCTGCTCGCGTCGGTGACCGAGGCGGCGGTGTTCGGGTACCGGGCCGACGGTTCCCGCGGGCTACTGCCGCCGGAGGAGTGGCCGGAGGTCGCGGCGGCGATCAGCAGGCAGCACATGACGCTCTACCAGCGCTTCGCCGCGATGGACCGGCGGGAGCGGATCTTCGCCGCGACGCGGATGTACACGTCGGGCCTGCGCCCGTTCGCGGCCCTGGCCGGGGTGACCGACTCGATCGACTGGTCGTTCTCGGACGACACGCTGGCCCTGCACCCGGACCCGTTCGACGACGACGACCAGGCCGCCGCGATCTTCGGCACGGCGCTGGTGGCCAACGACATGCCGGGCTCGTTCTCGCCCGTGCGTGGTCGGGACAGCTAGGAGGGTCATGCGCCAGTCGATGCAGAAACTGACGGCGGCCGACGAGCTGCTGTGCCACCAGACGCCGGAGACGTTCGCGACGATCGCCCACGCGGACATCTCCTGGACCGAGAAGCTGTGGGGCTCGCTCTTCGCCCGCGACGGGTCGCTGCAGGTCGACGTCGGTCTGGGCAAGTACCACAACCGGAACGTGATCGACATGTTCGCCGGGATCTCCCGGGGGAAGGAGCAGCTCACGGTCCGGGCGAGCCGGCAGCTCGACCTCGACCCGGACCGGGTCGGCGTCGGCCCGCTGGACTACGAGGTCCTCGAGCCGCTGAAGACGGTGCGGTTCGTGCTACGGGAGAACCACATGCTCCCGATCCGGTTCGACCTCACCGTCACCGGCGTGCTGCCGCCGTTCCTGGAGCGCAAGGACGCGCAGCGGGAGCCGCACGGGTTCCGGATCCAGTCCGACCTGCTGCGCTACCACCAGTCGTCGACGATCAGCGGCGCCGTGTGGATCGACGGCGAGAAGATCGAGGTGCGCGACGAGGAGTGGTTCGGCTTCCGCGACCACTCCTGGGGCGTGCGGATGGACGTCGGCGAGCCGGCGCCGGACGTGTTCAAGCCGCAGCGGCTCGAGCAGGACTTCCTGCTCACGTGGAGCCCGATGTACCTGCGGCGGCCGGACGGCTCGCACTACGAGATCCACCACTACCACCAGGCCGTGGACCACGAGACGACCTACTTCTCCGGGTTCGTCAACGAGGCAGACGGACGTCAGGTCCCCCTCCAGGGCATGGTGGACGAGCTCAAGTTCGACCCGGTCAACCGGCGGCTGCTCGGTGGCAAGATGACCTTCGACGCCGGTTGGGGCGCCACCCGAACGGTCGAGATCGAGCCGATCAGCGACACCGGTTTCCACCTCGGCACCGGGCTGTACTTCGGGTTCAAGGGCCACCGGCACGGCCAGTGGCACGGCCCGCAGCACATCGACGGCGAGCGCTACGCCGACGTGTCGACCCGGGAGACCGCCGAGGAGGTCCACCAGCTCCGCGACTGCGTGATCCGAGTGCGCGAGGGCGAGGCCGTCGGCTACGGGATCTTCGAGTCCATGGTGATCGGGGAGCACCCCCGGTACGGGCTCACCCGCGAGTCCTCGTTCCTGTAGGCACACCGACGACGGGCCGGCCCCGCACAGCGGGCCGGCTCGTCGGGCTGCGTCAGGGTCCGAGGAGCCGGACCGAGACCTCGGGCAGGTCGTCGAAACCGGCGCGCCCATCCGTGCTGACCAGGACGCGCGCGGTGGCACGTGCGGTGGCCGCGATGATCAGGTCGTGTGCACCGCGGGGCCTGCCCGTCCGCCGGACGTGAGCCAGCAGCGCGGCATGGTGCTCGGCCACCTGCGCGGTGTAGTCGACCACCGGAACGACGGCCAGCAGCTCGTCGAGATTGGTGTGCTGGGTGGCTCGGCGATCCGGGTCGGGGTCCAGCTCGATGCCGACGAGGTACTCGGCAACGGTGGTCGCCGGCAGGGCGATGTCGTCCTCCTCGCTGAGCGAGGCGAGGTCGAGCCGGCCCCGGGCCGCGGCCACCAGGACGCCGGTGTCGAGGGCTACTCGCGCCACGGGTCGTCGTCCATCTCCGTCGTGGCATCGCCGGCGGCGGCGACGTTCGCGGCGAACTCGTCGTCGACGGTGAGACGCTCCTGCCAGCGCCCCAACACCTCCTTGACCGCGGCGCCGTTCGCCCGCGGCGCCGGCACGATCATCGCGACCTGACGCCCACCCCGGGTGATGACCACGGTCTCGCCCTGCTCCGCACCGTCGAGCACCGCGGAGAAGCTGCGGGCAGCCTCGGTCGCGGAGAGTTCCTTCACCGAATCAGATTATCAGATTCGGACTCAGCGGGAGCGGGCCAGCAGAGCCAGTTCCATGCGCGAGTGGCAGCCGGTGGCGCTGAGGATCCGGCTCACGTACTTCTTCACGCTGTCCTCGACCAGCGACAGCGTCTCGGCGATGTCGGCGTTGGAGAGCCCGTCCGCGACGAGCTGGACCACCTGCTTCTGCCGCTCGGACAGGCCGGCCAGCGCCGCCTTCGGCCGCGAGACGGGCAGGCTCCGGGAGATCGCCGACAGCTGCCGGCTCAGCAGCCGGAGCGTGGCGAGCTCGGCGGGCCCGAGCTTGTCCGCCCGCGGATCGAACATCCCGACCAGCGCGGTGTGCCCGCCGGGCAGCTCGAGCCGCAGGGCCGCCGCGTACTCCATGCCCCAGGTCCCGTGCAGGAAGTGCCGCACGTACGCCTCGGCGGAGGCGGGCAGGTTGCCCTGGGACTTCAGCTCCACGAGCGACGCGACCCCGCTGGACACCAGCTGGCGCATGGCCGCCGGGGTGCCGAACACGGAGGAGGTCCTGGCCTCGCGCGTGATCGCCGAGCCGCTGACCTTCCTGCAGTGCTGCCCAACCAGCGACGGCGCCGGCGCAGTGATCGTCGGCGGGGAGCGCGGCAAGCCCGCGGACCTGCGGATCGAGGCCTCGGCGATGGTCTCGGGCGCGCTGTGGGACCACCGCAGCCAGGACGTGTGGGGCTACGCGAGCGTCGCCCGCGCGGGCGAGCAGGCCCCTGGGCGATGAGGCTGGGTACACCGTCACGAGGGGCCGATCGGGGTGTCGGAGGAGCCGTTGAACGCCGACGAGTGGAGCGAGATCCATCGGCTTCGTGCGGCGGGCATGTCCATCAAGGGCATGGCCGCCCACCCGACGACGTCCTGCACGCCACCTCGCGGGTTCACTTCCTCACCACCAGCCGCGAGGTCCTCAACCTGCCGGGGGAGCGGATCACCGTGCTGAACCCGCTGGCCACGACGGGCGACCGGACGCCGGCGATCGCCCTGTTCGAGAGCCGGGCCCGCGACGTCCTGCCGGGCTTCGCCGTCGACGACACCAACCGCGACGCGGTGCGGCGCGTGTGCGAGCGCCTCGACGGCCTGCCGCTGGCGATCGAGCTGGCCTGCGCGGCTGCGGGTGCTGTCCGTCCACGAGCTCGCCGAGCGCCTGTCCGACCGCGTCGAGCTGCTCTCCGCCCGGGGCCGGGGCGGGGAAGGCCCCTCGGCGAGTCCACACAGGACACGACAGGCCGGACACCCGAGAGCGTCGACGAACGAGGCGACCTTCCCCACCTGCCATCCTCAGGCGCCCGACGACCAGCCCGCAAGACACACACTTGACAGCGGATCTCCCATGGGGAATCAGCCGAAGGTGATGAGCGGCTTGATGATGCCGTCCTCCTTGGTGGTCATCAGGTCGAAGGCGCGCTCCACCTCGTCGAACCCGAAGCGGTGGGTCGTCATCGGTGTCGGGTCGACCTTGCCGGACTGCAGCAGCCGCAGCAGCCGCGTCATCCGCTCGCTACCGCCCGGGCAGAGACCCGTGTGGACGGCCTTGTCGTTCATGCCGAGGCCGATGGCGTCGAGGGGTAGTTGCAGAGGGGCCGGATTCTCGCCGTGGTAGCCGATGTTCGACACCCGGCCCCCCGCCTTGGTGACCCGCACGCAGGCCTCGAAGGTCTGCGGGAACCCGAACGCCTCGATGGCGGCGTCGACGCCCTGCCCGCCGGTGAGGTCCATGATCTGTTCCACCGGGTCGCCCTCGGTGAAATCGACGATGACGTCCGCACCGAACCGCTTGGCGAGCGCCTGCCGCTCGGGCCGGGACTCGACCGCGATGATCTGGCCTGCGCCCTTGAGGCTCGCGCCGATCGTGGCGCACAGGCCGACCGGTCCCTGAGCGAAGATCGCCACTGTCTCTCCGAGCTCCAGGTAGGCGTGTTCGGCGCCCATGAAGCCGGTGGAGAGCATGTCGCAGGTGTAGACGGCCTGGTCGTCGGTGACGTCGTCGGGGATGGGGGTCAGGTTCGCCGCGGCGGCGGGGACCACGAAGTACTCGGCCATGTTGCCGTCCATCTGCGCGGTGTAGCGGTAGCCACCCAGCGGCCCGCCGCACTGGCTGGTGAAGCCGCGCTGGCAGTACGAGCACCGGTAGCAGGGCGTCACCGCGTTGACCGCCACCCGCTGTCCCTCCTCGAACCCGGTCACCGCCGACCCCAACGCATGGACGACGCCGACCGACTCGTGCCCCAGTGTCCTGCCGTCCTCGACGGGGAGCGCGCCCTTGACGGTGTGCACGTCCGACGTGCAGATCAGGGCGGCGGTCGTGCGTACGACCGCCGCCTCGGGGCCGGGCTCGGGGATCGGCTTCTCGACGACCGCCGTCGCACCGACATGGGTCATCACGAACGCGCGCATGGAACCCGCCATGGTCGACTCCTTCGCTGAACGGGGTCCACCATTCTGACGCTCCCGGTGTGGTGGCCGCCACACTTCTGGGGGCGGTCCTCCTCCGGTGCGTCGTCCCGGCGGTCGTCTCAAGGGTCGTGCGGCCGGAGCGTTGCGGAGTCGTACCACCAGCGGCTGACCGCGGCGCCGCGTGGGCTGAGCGGCGACGGCGGCGCCCGCGCCCAGATCACCCTCGCCCTGGTCACCGCGCTCGAGGCCATCGCCGCCCAGATCCAGGTGCTGGCCGACCAGGGCTCAGGCGTCTCCGTAGACCGGGATCCGGGCTCCACTGATCGGGGCGGCGTCCGGTCCGGCGAGGAAGGCGATCACGCGGGCGATCGCCTCCGGGCTGACGGCTCGGGCGGCGAGGTCCGGTGACATCCACGTGCGGTTGGCCGGGGTGTCGATCACCGACGGCAGCACGGCGTTGACCCGGATCCGCTGGGGGCGGAGCTCCTCGGCCAGCAGTTCGGTCATCCGCACCACCGCCGCCTTGCTCGTCGCGTGTGCGAGCGGAGCCGCGCCGCTCACCGCGGTCTTCGAGCCCACGGTGACGATGGCGCCCCCACCCGCGGCGCCGAACCGGGCGGCCGCCTCCCTGGCGCACCACACCAGGGAGGCGACGTTGGACTGCCACATCGCATCCCAGACGTCCTCGGTGAGCTCGGCGAGCGAGCTGGGGCGGAAGCCGCCGGCGAGTGCCACGAGCACGTCCGGGGCGCCGATCGAGTCGATGGTCGACCAGGCGGCGGCCACCTCGTCGGGCTCGGACAGGCCGGCTGCGACCGGGTGGACCCCGTCGAGGCGGCCGACCTCGTCCAGCGGGTCACCCGGGCGGTCCAGTGCGACGACCTCGCGCCCGGCGCCGAGGAACTCGGCGACGACCGCTCGCCCCAGCGCGCCGGCGGCACCGGTCACGACGACGAGGCGGTCCGTCGTGCTTCCCATCGCGTACCTCCTCCCGTGGTCCGGACGATCTGTGCGAGGAGTGTCCCAAAGAGGGCGTCCCGAAGAGGGGTCGCGGAGAGGGGTCGCGGAGAGGGGTCGCGGAGAGGAGGGTCGTGGCGCGGCCGGCGACGTCACGCTCGAGCAGCGACGGGCGCACGACGCCGGGGCCGCGCTGCGGGCTGCTCAGCCCCGGTCGGAGGGACCGGGTTCGCCGGGCAGGACGGTGTGTCCGCCGCGGGCCTCGGCCTGGTGGACGGCGTCGGTCGCGGTCATGGGTTTGACGTTGAGGACGAACTGGCCCTGGTGCGCGGTCATCCCGTAGTGGACGGCCTGCTCGACGGCCTTGCCGGCGCGGACCTGGCGGCGGATGAGGGGATCGGACCGCAGGTCCTTCCACAGCGAGACGCACAGCAGCACCATGATGATCACGAAGGGCAGGGCCATGATGATCGTGATGTTCTGGATGCCGGTCAGTGCGTCGTCGCCACCGACCAGCAACATGATCGCGGCGATGGCGCCCATGACGGTGCCCCAGAAGATCACGATGCCGCGCCCGGGCTGGATGGAGCCCTTCTGCGAGATGGTGCCCATGACGACCGAGGCGGCGTCGGCGCCGGAGACGAAGAAGATCGCCACGAGCAGCATGGCGACGACGCTGAGCACCGAGCCGACCGGGAAGGACTGCAGCAGCCCGAACAGCTTCTCCTCCTGCCCGCCGGCGGCGAGGTCGTTGCCGGCCTGCTGGGCGGAGATCGCCGCACCGCCGAAGATGGCGAACCAGACCAGCGAGACCACGCTGGGGATGAGGATGACGCCCGCGATGAACTGCCGGATGGTGCGGCCGCGGGAGATGCGCGCGATGAACATCCCGACGAACGGGGTCCAGGAGATCCACCAGGCCCAGTAGAAGACCGTCCAGCTCTGCAGCCACTCGGCGGTCTCGGGCCCGTCGGCGCCGGTGCGGGCGGCCATGGACGCGAGGTCGGCGAGGTAGTGGCCGACGCTGCCGGGCAGCAGGTTGAGGATCAGCACGGTCGGGCCGACGACGAAGACGAAGAAGGCGAGGACGGCGGCGAGCACCATGTTGATGTTGGACAGCCATTGGATGCCCTTGGCCACGCCGCTCACCGCGGAGGCGATGAACGCGATCGTCAGCACCACGATGATCGCGACGAGCAGCCCGGTGCCGGGGCCGTCCATCCACCCGAGGACGGTCATGCCGCCGCCGATCTGCAGGGCGCCGAGGCCGAGCGACGCGGCGGAGCCGAACAGGGTGGCGAAGATGGCGAAGATGTCGATGGCCTTGCCGAGTGGGCCCTCGGTGCGCCGGGTGCCCAGCAGTGGGGCGAAGGCGGAGGAGATCAACTGGCTGCGACCGCGGCGGAAGGTGCCGTAGGCGATCGCGAGTCCGACGACGGCGTAGATGGCCCAGGGATGCAGGGTCCAGTGGAACAGCGTGGTGGCCATGGCCACGTCGAGGGCACCTGCCGTGCCCGGCGCGGCTGTTCCCGGTGGGGGCGTGGTGAAGAAGGACAGTGGTTCGGCCACACCGAAGAACATCAGGCCGATGCCCATCCCGGCGGAGAACATCATCGCGACCCAGGAGCTGGTGCGGAACTCCGGGGCCTCGCCGTCGTAGCCGAGGGGGATCCGGCCGTAGCGGCTGATCGCGAGCCAGAGGGCGAACACCACGAAGCCGCTGGCGGCCAGGATGAAGAACCAGCCGCCCGAGTTCATGATCCCGCTGAGCACCGCGCCGGAGACCGTCGAGAGGTTGTCGGTGGCGGCGATGCCCCACACGATGAACGCCACGACGAGCACCGCGGCGACGCCGAACACGACCCGGTCGGTGGGGTGCCTCCGTTCGGCACTCCCGGAACCGTGAGCGGTCACGACGCCGTCGGTGTCGTCCGGGCCCGGCTCCGTGACCGGACCCCGACCCGTGCCGGGTTCCTTGACTGCCATCGCTGCGTTCCCTTCCCTCGAGGGCACGGTGCGGAATGCGTAGGTTCCGACTCCGTGTCCGTTCGAGTGTCGACCGCGGAGGGCGCGCGTCAAGGGTCGGTTCACAGGCCCCGCGTTCCGTGGCGCGCCGCGGACGGCGGTCCGCCGGGCCGCCGGCCCGTGATCAACCCGCACCGCCTGCCCCCGCCGCACCGTCGGGGCGCAGGGGTGGACGCACGTGGGTGCTCCTCGATCCCGTCGGCCGGGCTCAGCGCATCTCGCCGGCGCCGACGTACGGGTGGGGGCTGCGGAGCGGCAGGCCGTCGGCGAAGCGGGAGAGGCGGAAGTCGGCCTCGGGGACGTCGGGCCGGCTGCTGGTGCCGTCGACGACGAGGTCGGCCACGAGCCGACCGACCGAGGGAGCGATCTTGAACCCGTGCCCGGAGAACCCGGCCGCGACGACCAGGCCGTCGATACGGGTGGCCGAGATGGCCGGGTTGAAGTCCGGGGTGACGTCGTAGCAGCCGGCGTGGGTGGAGGCGATCGAGGCGTCGTGCAGGCCGGGGAAGCGGGTGCCGACCTTCTCGACGGTCAGGTCCAGGAACGCCGCGGTGGCCCGGTTCGAGTAGTGGTCCGGGTCGGCGGGCTCGAGCTCGGCCAGGTCGGAGTTGCCGAAGAGGATCTCGCCGCCGCTCTCGGGCCGTACGTACTGCAGGGACACCAGGTCGGAGAAGACCGGGACGCGGCCGAGGTCCCGGCCGGGGTCGATGAGCACGATCTGCTCGCGGTGCACGGTGATCGGCAGGTCGATGCCGTGCGCGGCGAGCAGGGGCACCGACCACGGGCCGGCGGCGAGCACGACCGCGCCCGCGCGGATCTCGGAGCCGTCGGCGAGCCGGACCCCGGTGGCCCGGTCGTCGATGCCGTCGCCGTCGGTGAGGATCTCGGTGACGGTGGTGTTCTGCCGGAGCCGGACGCCCGCGCGGCGCGCGGCAGCGGCGAAGGCCTGGGCGGTCCGGTACGCGTCGCCGTAGCCGCCGCGCTCCTCCCAGGCGAACGCGGCGAAGGGGGAGAGGTCGGCGACCGGCCAGAGTTTCTGCACCTCGGAGACGTCGATGTCCTCGGTACGCACCCCGACGGCGCGCTGGTCGGCCATCGAGGCGTGCAGGGCCTCCACGTTCTCCGGGCCGACGCCGACGACGTAGCCGGTCCGGTGGAACCCGACGTCCTCGCCGAGGATCTCGGCGGCGTTCTCGAACACCTCGAGGGCCTGGTTGGCCATCGCGGCGAGCGAGGACACGCCGTAGTGGCAGCGGACGACGCCGGACGACTTGCCGGTTCCGCCGGACCCCACCGTGTCCCGCTCGACGACGACCACGTCGGTGACCCCGCGCCGGGTCAGCGCCCACGCCGCGGCACACCCCTCGAGCCCGCCGCCGACGATCACGACCTCGGCAGTGGTGCCGCTCATCGCTCGCTCCCCGGGATCCAGCTCGTGCCCGCCATCGGCACGCGGGCCATGGCGGCGGACTCGACCGTCAGGGCGACGAGGTCCTCCGGCTCGAGGTGCTGCAGGTGGGCCTTGCCGCAGGCGCGGGCGATCGTCTGGGCCTCCAGGGTGAGCACGCGCAGGTAGTTCGCCAGCCGCCGGCCGCCCTCGACCGGATCGAGACGGGCGGTGAGCTCGGGGTCCTGGGTGGAGATGCCGGCAGGGTCGCGGCCGTCCTGGAAGTCGTCGTAGAACCCGGCGGCGGAGCCGAGCTTCTCGTACTCGGCCTGGTAGCGGGGGTCGTTGTCGCCCAACGCGATCAGTGCGGCGGTGCCGATGGCCACGGCGTCGGCGCCCAGGGCCATGGCCTTGGCGACGTCCGCACCGGTGCGGATCCCGCCGGAGACGATCAGCTGGACCTTGCGGTGCAGGCCGAGCTCGGCCAGCGCCTGCACGGCCTGCGGGACGGCGGCGAGGGTGGGGATGCCGACGTGCTCGATGAACACCTCCTGGGTGGCGGCGGTGCCGCCCTGCATCCCGTCGAGCACGACGACGTCGGCGCCGGCGGCGACGGCCAGCTTGACGTCGTAGTAGGTGCGGGAGGCGCCGATCTTGACGTAGACCGGCTTCTCCCAGTCCGTGATCTCGCGCAGCTCGAGGATCTTGACGGCGAGGTCGTCCGGGCCGGTCCAGTCCGGGTGCCGGCACGCCGAGCGCTGGTCGATGCCCGGGGGCAGGGTGCGCATCCCGGCGACCCGGTCGGAGATCTTCTGCCCGAGCAGCATCCCACCCCCTCCGGGCTTGGCGCCCTGGCCGAGCACGATCTCGATGGCGTCGGCCTTGCGCAGGTCGGTCGGGTTCATCCCGTAGCGCGAGGGCAGGTACTGGTGGACGAGGTGCTTGGACTGGCCGCGCTCCTCTGCGGTCATGCCGCCGTCGCCGGTGGTGGTGGAGGTGCCGACCTCGGAGGCGCCGCGGCCCAGTGCCTCCTTGGCCTGGGCCGAGAGGGCGCCGAAGGACATACCGGCGATGGTGACGGGGATGTCGAGGTGCAGCGGGTACCTGGCGTGGCGGTCGCCCAGGACGACGTCGGTGTCGCAGCGCTCGCGGTAGCCCTCGAGCGGGTACCGGGACATCGAGGCACCCAGGAAGAGCAGGTCGTCGAAGTGGGGGAGGCGACGTTTGGCGCCCCAGCCGCGGATGTCGTAGACGCCGGTCGCGGCGGCGCGCTGGATCCCGGCGATGGTGGCGCGGTCGAACGTGGCCGACTCACGGAGTGAGTCGAATCGGTGCTGCTCACGGAGTGAGTCGAATCGGTGCTGCTCACGGAGTGAGTCGAATCGGTGCTGCTCACGGAGTGAGTCGAACCGCTGCTGCTCGCGCAGAGCAGGGTCGATCATGGCTGCTCCTAGTAGGTGTTGTGGGAGGCGAAGTGGTAGAGCCGGCGTGCGGAGCCGTAGCGGCGGAACTCCGCCGGGTCGTGCGGCAGGCCGGCGGCGATGAGCAGCTCGGCGAGCTCGGCGCGGTGCTCGGCGCGCACCTCCTTCTCCACACAGTCGGCGCCGAGGGAGGCGACCGTGCCGCGGACGTAGATCCGGGCCTCGTAGATCGAGTCGCCGAGGTCGGCGCCGGCATCGCCGCAGACGACGAGCCGCCCGGCCTGGGCCATGAACGCGCTCATCGGGCCGATGTCGCCGCCGACGACGATGTCCACGCCCTTCATCGAGATGCCGCAGCGCATCGACGCCGAGCCCTCGACGACCAGCAGCCCGCCGTGGGCGGTGGCACCTGCGGACTGCGAGGCGTCGCCGGCGACCCGCACGGTGCCGGACATCATGTTCTCCGCGACGCCGGTGCCGGCGTTGCCGTGGACGGTGATCGTGCCGCCGTCGTTCATGCCCGCCGCGTAGTAGCCGACGTGGCCGTGGACGTCGATCGTGATCGGCGCGGCGACCCCGGCGGCGATCGCGTGCGCGCCCTGCGGGTGGTGCACGGCGTAGTGCGTGGCCTTCGGTGCGTGGAGCTCGGCGTTGAGCTCGCGGACCGGCGTCGTGGCCAGATCGACGACGGTGGGGGTCCGCGTGGTCTCGACGGTCGCCGTCACGGCGTCGCTCCTTCGCTGGTCGTGGTGCCGACGGTCCGGGGACCGGTCCGGCGCTCGGTCCTGCGCTGCCAGGCGTAGACCCGCTCGGGCTCGGGCTCGTAGAGGCGGGCGTGCTCGATACCGGGCAGCTCGGCCAGCGCGCGGAACTCCGAGGCCATGGCCACCCACGCGTCCGTCTCGGCGATGATCGCGGGCTTGCAGGCGATGGCGTCGCGGACCACGGCGAAGCCGCCCGCGCTGGTCACGAGCAGGGTGTAGAAGCCGTCGAAGCGCTCGCAGACCAGGCGCAGCGCCTTGTCCAGGTTTTCGCCCTGGGCGAGCCGGTCGGCGACGAACCGGGCAGCGACCTCGGAGTCGTTCTCCGAGTCGAACACGTGCCCCGCGGCCAGCAGCTCGCGGCGGATCGTGGCGTGGTTGGCGAACGACCCGTTGTGCACCAGGCACTGGTCGGGTCCCACGGAGAAGGGATGGCAGCCCTCCGGGGTGACCGCGGACTCCGTGGCCATCCGGGTGTGCGCCAGCCCCTGCCAGCCCTGGGCGTCCGCCAGGTCGTAGGTGGCCGCGAGGTCCCGGGGGTGACCGGTGCCCTTGTAGACGGTGAGGTCGGTGCCCGAGCCCACCACCGTTGCCGCCGGCACCGCGGTGCGCACGGCCGCGACCAGGACGTCCGCGGCGACCGGGGCGGCGAGGACGGTGGTGTCGCCGGCCTCGGTGACCAGCACCTCGGGGGCGCCCTCCAGCGCGGCGCGCACCGCGCCGCCGGTCTGGTCCACCGGCACGTCGGCCGGGAGCAGGACCGACACCGCGGCGTGCCCTTCGGGGCAGCGGCGGCGGTCGCCGTAGACGGCGACCCCGGCCGAGTCGGGGCCGCGCTCGACGACCTGGCACAGCATGGTCTCCAGCAGGCGGCCGAGCTGCGGGTACAGCTCCGGGTCGCGCAGGTGGAGTCCGACGATCCCGCACACGGGCCGTCTCCTCTCGGTGGTGATGGTCAGAAGGCGGTGAGGTAGCGGTCGTGCTCCCAGGAGCCGACGGTGGCGTGCCAGTCGAAGAACTCCTCGCGCTTGAGGGAGGCGAAGTACTCCGCGACGCCGGGTCCGGCCGCGTCGAGCCCGGCGGTGACGACCGGGTCGGCGGCGAGGGCCTCGACGGCGTGCAGCAGCGTCGGCGGCAGCTCGGGGCGCACGACCGCGCCCGGCGCGCCGGGGTCGGTCTCGCGCGCGATGCCGTCCAGACCGGCGGCGAGCGCGGCGGCGAGCGCGAGGTAGGGGTTGGCCGAGCCGTCCCCGCCGCGCAGCTCGATGCGGTGGTGGTCGGGGATCCGCACGTAGTGGGTGCGGTCGTTGCCGCCGTAGGTGGCCCGGCGCGGGGACCACGTCGCGCCGGACCGGGTCGAGGTGGCCCCGGTGCGCTTGTAGGAGTTCACCGTGGGGGCCAGCACGGCCTGCATGCCCGGCGCGTGGTCGAGGATGCCGCCGAGGAACCGGTAGGCCAGCTCGGAGAGACCGAACCCGCGGGCGTCCGTCGCGTCCGGGAAGCGCGGGGACCCGTCGGACCACAGCGACAGGTGCAGGTGCATCCCGGAGCCGGTGCGGTCGGCGAAGGGCTTGGGCATGAAGGTCGCGGTCATGCCGCGCTGCTCGGCCAGGACCGAGATCAGGTAGCGGGCGGTGATCACCCGGTCGGCGGTGGTGAGGGCGTCGGCATAGGCGAAGTTCTGCTCGAACTGGCCGTTGGCGTCCTCGTGGTCGTTGGCGTAGTTGCCCCAGCCGAGGGCGTTCATCGCGGCCGAGATCCCGGTGAGGTGGTCGTACATGCGGGTCAGGCCGCGGGCGTCGTAGCAGGGGCGGGCCTCGACGTCCAGGCTGTCGGCCGGCGCGAGGGTGCCGTCGGCGCCGCGTCGGACCAGGAAGTACTCCACCTCGGCGCCGGCGAACAGCTCGAGCTGCCGGGCCTTCGCCTCGGCGAGGAGCTTCTTGAGGATCACCCGCGGGGCGAACTGCCACGGGCGGCCCTCGACGTGCGGATCGCAGTGCACCAGCGCCAGGCCCTCGCGGACCCACGGCAGCGGGGTGTAGCCGGCGAGGTCCGGGACCGCGATCAGGTCCGGGTCGCACGGCTGCTGCCCGATCGCGCCCACCGCGTAGCCGGCGAACCCGACGCCCTCGTGCTGCAGCCCGTCCGCCGCCTCGACCGGCACCAGCTTGGCGCACGGCTTGCCGGTGAGGTCGACGAACAGGGCGAGCAGGAACCGGACGCCGTCGGCCCGGGCCCGCTCGGCCAGCGACGGCGCGACGGCCGGGGCGGGCGAGCCGGCCGGAACCGGCTCGCTGCGGGCGAGGGTGGAGGTGTCGGTGGCCATCGTGGTCCCTTCATCGTGTCGCAACGAGAAACTTAGTCTCTGACCAAGAAACCTGTCCACGTGCGGGGTGCCGGCGGAATGGTGCAGGACGGACGGACGCGAATGTCTCGCAGTAAGAATCAAGGTCAACTATGAGGAAACATGGCGTGTGTCACGAGCAGTCGCACCGCGTGTGTCGTTCCTGTTTCGCATCCCTCTTGCGAGTGGAGGGGTGAGGGCCCCGGCGCGAACGATCGTTCGGTTGCCGTCCGTCTCCGAGGGATGGGCTCCGCCACCTTGCATCCGCGCGAGGCGTGCGCCATCATCAGACGAACGAACATTCGGTTTTGGAGGTTCGCGATGACCGCGACCGACGAGCGCTCCCACCACGCGTTCGAGCCTGATCTCGAGGCCGCGTTCCAGGCCACGATCGACGCCGACCAGCGGATCGAGCCGCGGGACTGGATGCCCGAGGCGTACCGCAGGACGCTGATCCGGCAGATCGCGCAGCACGCGCACTCGGAGATCATCGGCATGCAGCCGGAGGGCAACTGGATCACCCGGGCGCCCTCGCTGCGCCGGAAGGCGATCCTGCTGGCGAAGGTGCAGGACGAGGCCGGACACGGCATGTACCTGTACGCGGCCGCGGAGACCCTGGGCGTGGACCGCGAGGAGCTCACCGAGAAGCTGATCTCGGCGAAGCAGAAGTACTCGTCGATCTTCAACTACCCGACCCTGACCTACGCGGACGTGGGCGTGATCGGCTGGCTGGTCGACGGCGCCGCCATCTGCAACCAGGTCCCGCTGTGCCGCTGCTCCTACGGGCCGTACGCGCGGGCGATGGTGCGGATCTGCAAGGAGGAGTCGTTCCACCAGCGGCAGGGCTACGAGCTGTTGCTGGCCATGGTGAACGGCACCCCGGAACAGCAGGCGATGGTGCAGGAGTCGGTGGACCGGTGGTGGTGGCCGTCGCTGATGATGTTCGGGCCCGCCGACGGGGACTCCCCGAACACCCGGCAGTCGATGGCGTGGAACATCAAGCGGCACACGAACGACGAGCTGCGCCAGCGGTTCGTGGACATGACCGTCCCGCAGGCCGAGGCCCTGGGCGTCACGCTGCCGGATCCGGAGCTGCGGTGGAACGACGAGCGGCAGGCGCACGACTTCGGTGAGCCGGACTGGTCGGAGTTCAAGGCCGTGATCACCGGGGCCGGGCCGGCCAACGCCCAGCGGCTGGCGCACCGGCGCCGCGCGCACGAGAACGGGGCGTGGGTGCGCGAGGCGGCGCGGGCGTACGCCGACAAACACCAGGCTGCGGACGAGCAGGCGGCGAGGAAGGTGTCGGCATGATCCCGAGCGACGACGAGCAGGTCACCGACGTGACCGCCGAGGGCGGCCACGGCGCCGTCCCGACGACGGGGGTCGAGACCGGGCAGGACGCGCGGCCGAGCCGCCGGACCTGGCCGCTGTACGAGGTGTTCGTGCGCGGCAAGCGCGGGCTGAACCACGTCCACGTGGGCTCGCTGCACGCGGCGGACGCGGAGATGGCGCTGCACAACGCCCGCGACCTCTACACCCGGCGCAACGAGGGCGTGTCGATCTGGGTGGTCAAGGCCGAGGACGTCACCGCGTCGAGCCCGGCGGAGAAGGACCCGTTCTTCGCGCCGTCCGGCGACAAGGTCTACCGGCACCCGACCTTCTACGCGATCCCGGAGGAGGTGCCGCACCTGTGAGCCCCCACGAGGTGCACCAGGGTGAGCACGACGCGACGAACGCCTACCGGTCGTTGTCGGAGACCACCGCGCACGACGACCCGCGCTGGGCGTTCGGCGCCGGCGTCGACGACGGTCTGGGTCTCGGGGGGGCCGAGATCACCGCGCCGCTGCCCCCCGGCGTCGACGCGGCCGATCTGGCGGCGTACTGCCAGATGCTGGGCGACGACGCGCTGGTCTACAGCCACCGGCTCTCCGAGTGGGTCGCGAACGCGCCCGAGCTGGAGGAGGAGGTCGCGCTGGCCAACATCGCGCTGGACCTGCTCGGCCAGGCCCGGGTGCTGCTCTCCCGGGCCGGGCACGCGGAGGGGCTCGTCGAGGGGCGCGAGGCCCGTGACGAGGACCGGCTGGCCTTCTTCCGGGAGCAGAGCGAGTTCCGGAACGTGGCCCTGGTCGAGCAGCCCGACGACCAGGACTTCGCCCGGTGCATCGCGGGCCTGCTCCTGTTCGCCACCTGGCGGCTCGCGCTGCTGCACCGGCTCCGGGACTCGGCCGATCCGGTCGTCGCAGCGGTCGCGGACAAGGGGGTCAAGGAGGTGACCTACCACCGCGACTACGCCGCCCGCTGGACGTTGCGGCTGGGCGACGGCACCGAGGAGTCGCACCGGCGGATGCAGTCCGCCGTGGAGTGGGTGTGGCCCTTCGCCGAGGAGCTGTTCCGCACCTCGGAGGAGGAGCGCCGGCTCGTCGCGGCGGGGGTCGCGGTCGACCCGGCGGCGACCCGCGGGGAGGTCGACGCCGTGCTCGACCAGGTGCTCACCCGGTCCACGCTGACCCGTCCGCAGGTCCCGGGGACGGGCACCATCGCCGGCCGCGGCGGTCGGCAGGGCGTCCACACCGAGCAGCTGGGGCACGTGCTCGACGTGCTGCAGAGCCTCGCCCGCCGGCACGAGGGGGCGACATGGTGACCGAGGTGCGTCCCGACCCGGGCGCGCGCGACGTCGTCGCGCAGGTCGTGGACCCCGAGATGCCGATGCTGACCCTCGACGACCTCGGCGTGGTCCGGTCGGTCGCCGAGGAGCCCGGGGACGGGGGCGGCCGCGTCGTCGTCACGATCACGCCGACCTACTCCGGCTGTCCGGCCGTCGAGGTCATGCGCGAGGACATCCGCATCGCCCTGGGTGAGGCGGGCTACACCTCGGTCGAGGTCCGCACGGTGTTCTCGCCGGCGTGGAGCACGGACTGGATCAGCGAGGCCGGCCGCCGCAAGCTCGCCGCGGCCGGTGTCGCCCCGCCCGGGAAGGCACCCGCGCGGTCCGCAGGCCCGATCCCGCTCACCCTGGACGCCCCGACCGTGCAGACCGTGCAGGTCCGCTGCCCGCGCTGCGACGCGCCGACGACGGAGGAGTTCTCCCGCTTCGGCCCGACCGCCTGCACGGCGCTGCGGCGCTGCCCGTCGTGCCGGGAGCCCTTCGAGCACATGAAGGAGATCTGAGGTGACCACCACCGCCTCCGCCGGTCCGGACACCGAGGTCGCCGTCCCGCGGGCCTCCGGCTTCCACCGGCTGCGGGTGTCCGACGTCGAGCGGCTGTGCGAGGACGCCGTGGCCGTCACCTTCGCCGTCCCCGACGAGCTGCGCGCGGACTATGCCTTCCGGCCCGGGCAGTACCTGACCCTGCGGCTGGAGACCGAGGCGGGGGAGGAGCGGCGCTCCTACTCGATCTGCGCCCCGGCCGGCGCGGCGCCGCGGGTCGGCGTGCGCCGGGTCGAGGGCGGCCTGTTCTCCGAGTGGCTGGTCGACCGGCTCGAGCCCGGCGCCGAGATCGAGGTCGGCCCGCCGGCCGGGTCGTTCACCCCCGACCTCGCCGCGGGCACCCACCACGGGCTGATCGCGGCCGGGTCCGGCATCACCCCGGTGCTGTCGATCGCGGCGTCACTGCTGGCCGCGCACCCCGACACCCGGGTCACGCTGCTGTACGGCAACCGCCGCACCGACACCGTGATGTTCACCGAGGAGATCGCCGACCTCAAGAACGCCTACGGCCCGCGGCTGCACCTGCTCACCGTGCTGTCCCGCGAGCCGACCGAGGCCGACATCTTCAACGGTCGCCTCGACGCCGGGCGGATGCGTATCCTGCTCGGCTCGCTGGTCGACACCGAGGGCGTGGACCACTGGTGGCTGTGCGGGCCGCTCGGGATGACCGAGGACGCCGTCGCGGTGCTGGGCGAGCTCGGGGTGGACCGGAAGCGGATCCATCGCGAGCTGTTCTACGTCGACGAGCCCCCGCCCGAGGTGCACCGCGCCGAGGACGACGGCGACGCCGAACCCGGCCGAGGCAGCGAGGTCACGGTCGTGCTCAACGGCCGGTCCACGCAGCTGACGCTGCCCCGCACCGAGCCGGTGCTCGACGCGGCGCAGAAGGTCCGCGGCGACCTGCCCTTCGCCTGCAAGGGCGGGGTCTGCGGCACCTGCCGCGCCCGGGTCACCGAGGGCGAGGTCACCCTGCGCCGCAACTTCGCCCTGGAGGACGAGGAGGTCGCGGCCGGGTTCGTGCTGACCTGCCAGACCCTGCCGGTCTCGGACACGGTCACCGTGGACTTCGACGTCTGAGGGGCTTCGACGTCCGACGCGCCGGTCGAGGTCGAGGACCTGGCCCGCGGGGTCAGCCCGGGTCGTCCTCCGGGCGGTCCGGGGGATGGCGGCTGCGGTCGCCGCCGGGCAGGTTCAACGCCGGTGCCATCTCCTCCATGTCGAACGCCCGGGCCACGGGGACGTCGGTCGAGGAGTGCAGCACGATCGACAGCGCGATGGTCACGACGACCAGGGCGAAGACCTCCTCGCCGGCCGGGATGCCGGACTGCAGCACGAGCAGCCCGTAGACGACCGAGGCGAAGCCCTTGGGCCCGAACCAGGCGGCCGTGGCGCGTTCGCGGAAGGGCATGTCGCTGCGCCAGAGGGACAGCAGCACGGTCGCGGGCCGGATCAACAGGATGGCGAGGACGGCGGTGATCCAGCCGCCGACGCCGGGGAGCGCGAGGCGGTCCAGCGTGATGAGCGTCCCGAAGACGAGCAGCGCGGCGAACTTCGCGATCTCCGACAGCAGATCGCCGAAGCGCTCGAAGCGCTCCGCGGCCGCCGGGTTGAGGGTGGCGATCGTCGACCCCGCCGCGAAGGCGGCGAGGTAGTCGTTGGCGTGGGTCATGCTGCACAGGCCGTAGAGGATCACCGCGATCGCGAGCGGGCCGAGGGGTTGCAGGCGGGCCTCCGCGCCGAGCAACGGCAGCCGCAGGAGCAGGGAGACGACGAGCGGCAGCGCGACGCCGAGGGCCAGCCCGCCGGCGAGCTCGGCCAGGATCGCGCCGGGGTGCGTCGGCTCGTGCTGGGCGAGGGCCAGGAAGATCAGCACGAAGGGGAGGGCGAGCCCGTCGTTGACCCCGGACTCGATGTTCAGCAGCCGGCGCAGGCGCAGCGGCACGGCCTGCTTGCCCACCAGGGCGGCGGCGAAGACGGGGTCGGTGGGGGAGAGGACCGCCCCGACGAGCAGGGCGGTGAGCCAGTCCAGGCCGGCGAGGTAGTGGGCCGGCAGCGCGACCAGCACCATCGTCAGCGGCATGCCCAGGCCGAGCGCACGGCCCGAGAGGCGCCAGCCCTCCCGCAGCGCCGGCAGGTTCGCCCGCTGGCCGTCCGTGAACAGCACGGTGAACAGCGCCAGGTCGGCGATGGTGCGGATGGTCCCGCTCTGCGGGTCGATGTCGATCAGGTCGAGCACCGCCGGCCCGATGATCACCCCGCCGACCAGGAAGAGCAGCGCGGTGGACAGCACCGTGCGGGCGGCCAGTCCGGACAGCAGGACGCTGATCAGCAGCACCACGCCGAACGCGAGCACGGGGATCACCGGCGTCCGTCCTCCCTCGGTCTGGGCGTCCTCGTCCGGCACCCGCGCTCCCGCCGGGCAGGACGACTCCTGCAAGCAGCCGGACCCGGAGCGTCAGGCATGCCGTCCGGGTCCGGGGGGCGAGGTACCCGTTGGCGCCGCGACCATGCGCAGGCGGCGGCGGACGAGCGCGGGGATCACACCCCACAGGGTCGCGAAGAACAGCAGGGCCGCGCCGGCCGCGAGGACGCCCGCGGTCGGGCCGAGGACCAGGTCGGTGATCAGCTCGACCACCCCGACGAGCGCGAGCCCGAACACGCTCAGGCCGGCGACCACGAGCCGGTGCCCCGCCGCGACCATCGGCCGCCGGCCGTCGCGGCGGAAGACGGTGCGGTGGACGACGACCGGGGTGACCAGCAACCCCGTGGCCACGACCGCCGACGACACCGTGACGACGTACACGACCACCTGCCGGGGCAGCAGCTCGAGGAAGGAGCGGTGGAACGGGACGGTCAGCAGGAGCGCGGTCAGCAGCTGGACCCCGAGCTGGACGACTCGGAGCTCCTGGAGGAGGTCCCGCCAGTTGCGGTCGAGGCGTTCGACCGGGGACTCGCCGCGGGCCTCGCGGTTCCACTCGTCGTCGCCGAGGGGCCGGTCCTCCTCGGACACGCCGCGCTCACCCGCCTCCCGGTCGGCCGGAACGTGGGTGGCCGACGGACCGCAGGCCGCACTCCCGGTCCCGGAAAGGGTCTCGCACCGACCTCGGCGCGTCCGGGCCGGGCCGCGCTCCCCAGACGGCCACCCGGATCGGGACCGGGAGCCGGCGAGACTGCTGCGCGCCGCGGTCCGTGGATCCGCCGGCCACCCGTCGACAGTTCTACCGTCCGGCGGGCCCGCTGCGGACCGTTCCGCCCGGTTCGTCAGGAACTCGTCAGGCCGTGGGCCCGGCGGGACGGTGCCGGGCGGTCAGGCGGTGCGGACGTCCCGCTGCCGGTAGTGCGCGGCGCCGAGGCCGGCCAGTGCGAGGGTGACGAGCAGCAGGACCGCGGTCGCGCCGGCCGAGACCGGCTCGGCGGGCACGGCGGCCAGGTGTGCGAAGGGTGAGAGCCCGGCGACCCACGGCGGGGCGCCCACGCTCTGCGCGGTCACCAGCCAGAGGAAGCCGCCGACCCCCGGGAGCGCCCCGGCCAGGACGGTCAGCCGCGGCGCCGGCCCGAGCGCGAGCACCGCCGCACCGAGCCCGAGCAGCGACACCGGCAGGGTGTTGAGCGCGCCGGCGAGCGCGTCGCCGAGCCCGAGCGGGGCGTCGACGACCACGGCACCCAGCCAGAAGGCCGACCCCGCGACCACCGTGAGCAGCGCAGCCCCCGCTGCGGTGACGACGGCGTGCGCGGTCAGCAGCCGGGTGCGCGTGAGCGGCCCGGCCAGCAGCAGCGCGAGGCGCCGCGAGGACTCGTCGGCGGCCAGGGAGCCGATCCGGACGGCCGTGAACCCGCCGACCGGCATCGGCAGCAGGGCGAACAGCGTCGCCGCGTATCCCGCGGCGTGGCCCAGACCGCCGAACCCCGCCCGCGCGGCCAGCTCGGCGAAGGAGGCGTTGTCGGTGAGGAAACCCGTCAGCGACACGGTGAGCAGGCCGACGAGCAGGTAGTACGCCCCGACCCCCAGCGCCCAGCCCGAGCAGGGGGCGAGCGCGGTGCGGGTCGCGAACGCCTCCGGCGAGCCGAGCAGGCCGCGGTGCCGGCGTCGCGGACGGACGGGGCGCAGCAGTCCCTCGCCGACGTCGCGGCGCCCGGCCAGCCACGGGACCGTGACCGCGAGGATCGGCACGGCCGCGGCGAGCACGAGCAGCGGGCCGGCCCGGTCGGCGTGGAACGGCGCGACCTGCGCGGTGAGCCCGAACGGGGACAGCCACCGCAGCCACCCGAGGGCGGGGACCCCGTCGCCGACCATCCGCGCGAGCAGCCCGGCCGCCAGGACGGCCGTGGCCGCGCCCGCGGCGGCGGACCGGCGCCCGAACAGCTGCGCGGCCAGGGCACCGAGCCCGGCGAAGACCGTCCCGGTCAGTGCCAGACCCACCCCGTGCAGCACCGCGCCGCGGACCGGCGTCCCGGCCGCCACCAGCGCGATCGTCACGCCGAGGCCCGCCGCCGCGGGAACGGCGGCGACGACGGCGAGCACGACCGCGGTCAGCCGGCCGACCGGGGTGGAGCCGGCGGCCAGCAGCGCCCACCGGCCGGAGTCCTCCTCGCCGCGCAGCAACCGGGTGGTGGTGAGCAGCGCCCACATCCCGAGCAGCACGCCGAGCGCCGCGCCGGTCCGCCACACCGTGAAACCGCCGGCGGCGTCGAGTGCCACCGGCTCACCGAACAGGGTGCGGATCGCCGGGTTCTCCGCCAGCACCGACAGCGCGGCCGCACCACCGGGGGCGTCGGCGACCACACCGTCGTAGGTGACGGCGACGATCGCGCTCATCCCGATCGCCGCGCCGACCAGGGCGCCCGCCCCGAGCCGGATGCGACGCGCGACCAGACCGGCCACGGCCGTCCACGGGACCCGGACCGGCTGCCCGGCCGGGGCCCGGAGGGCGAGCGTGCTCACCGGGGCTCGCTGCCGTAGTAGCCGAGGAAGATCTCCTCGAGGCCGGGCTCGCGCACCCGCAGGCCGTCGAGCTCGGCCGCCGCCAGGGCACGCAGGGCCGCGGCGGGCGGCCCGACGAGGGTGAACCGCAGTCGCCCCGGGCCCGGCACCTCGACGTCGGCCACCCCGGGCAGCCCGTCCAGCGCCGGCGCCGGGCCGGTGAACACCGCCTCGACCTCGGTGCGGTGCAGGGCCCGCAGCGCGGACACCTCGGCGACCTCGACGAGCCGGCCCGCGCGCAGGATCCCGACCCGGTCGCACACCGCCTCCACCTCGGCCAGCTGGTGCGAGCTGAGGAACACCGTCTGGCCGCGTTCCCGGGCCTCCCGTACCGCGTGCTGGAACTGCTGCTCCATCAGCGGGTCCAGGCCACTGGTGGGTTCGTCGAGCACGAGCAGCGGTGCCCGCGTCGCGAACGCGGCCACCAGCGCGACCTTCTGCCGGTTGCCCGACGAGTACGTCCGCGCGGGCCGCGACGGGTCCAGCGCGAACCGCTCGACCAGCTCCGCCCGGTACGCCGTGTCCGTGCCCGGGCCGAGGCTGCCGAGCAGGTCGAGGGTCTCGGCCCCGGTGAGCTGCGGCCACAGCGCGACGTCCGCCGGCACCGAGGCGAGGTGGCGGTGCGCGCGGGCAACGTCGAGGGCCGGGACGCCGGAGACCCACGCCCGGCCCGCGGTCGGGCGGGCCAGGCCCAGCAGCAGGCGGATGGTCGTCGACTTGCCGGCCCCGTTGGGCCCGAGGAAACCGAACACCTCCCCGGCCGGAACGGTCAGGTCCAGCTCTTCGAGGGCGACCGTGCGCCCGTAGCGCTTGGACAACCCCTCGGTCCGGACGGCCGGCCCGTCCGGTGCCGGGGCACGCGAGGCGGACGGGGAGAACGACGACACGGGGGAGGGGGCAGGCGACGACACGGGGGACCTCCGGCACCAGCACGACGACGATCACTGCTGCCGACCAGGCTTCCCGGCGCACCTGATCGTGGAGTGTAGCGCCGCCGTCGGTCGCACCGGAAGCGTCCGGCCGGCGTGACCACCTGGCCCGAAACGGACATTCCGGTACAGTGGGCCGGGGCGTGCCGGGAAGTCTGGTCGGCGATCGTGCCGCCGACGTGTCCGGGAGGACCGATGCCGACCGCGTCCCCGCCGCCCTCGCCGCCCCCGCCCGAGCCCGACCCGGCCCGCCCCCTGACCGAGCGCGAGAAGCAGGTCCTCGCGCAGCTGGGCTCGGACCTGCAGGCCAGCGACCCCACCCTGGGCGACAGGCTGTCCACGGATCCCGCGAGCGCCCGGCCGAGATGGCTCACGGTCGACCGGGCGGTGCAGACCCTGGTGGTCCTCGTCGTCCTCCTGGTGCTGCTGCCCGCCGAGTGGCTCGGGCTGGTCCTCGTGCTTCTCCTCATGGTCGGCCTCCCGCTCTTCCTGCTCCTGCTCGCCGACCCGAAGATCCGGTCGTGGGTCGGGCTCGCGGGGCGGGGCAGCCGACGTCGGCGGGAGCCGGACCCCTGACCCCCGCGCAGGCGGGGCGCCCGGCGCGGAGTCAGGGCGCCGGTGTCGGCAGGGGTGTCGGCAGGGGTGTCCGCAGGGGGGTGAGTGTCGGTGCGGGTGCCGGTGCGGGGAGCACCGGGCCGGGGACCGGTGTCGGCGGCACGAGGTCGACGGCGGGGCGCGTGGCAGGGGTGTCCGGTACGACGGTCACGGTGGGGGTCGGTGTGAGCGGCACCATGGTGGGGTCGATCGGCTCCGGCTCGTCCTCGGTGGTGACGCCGCAGCCGGTGAGCAGCCACACCAGAAGGGCGGCTCCCAGGAGGCGCCCGGCGGCGGCCCGGCGCGTCCGGCGGCTCATGCGGGGCCCCCCGGGATCTCGACGACGATCCGCGCGCCGCCGGGCGGGCTGTCCTCGACGCGGATCCGGCCGTGGTGGGCGCGGACGTGCCGGGCGACGAGCGCCAGCCCGAGCCCCGTCCCGCCGTTGTCGTCCCGGCGTCCGGCCCTGGTCCCGCGGGCGAACCGCTCGAAGACCTCCTCGCGCAGTTCGGGCGGGATCCCCGGCCCCGCGTCGTCCACCTCGACCCGCACACCGTCGCTCACCGACGACACGCCGACCCGCACGGCCCCGCCCGCGTGATGCTCCGCGTTGTCCAACAGGTTCCCGATCACCCGGTCGAGCCGGCGGCGGTCGACCTTCACCTTCGGGGGCGCCCCCACGACCTCGACCGCGATGCCCGAGCGGCCGGCCACCGCGTGGTTCACGATGTCGACCATGTCGCACACCTCCAGGTCACGCTCGTCGATGCGCTCGTCGCGGGAGATCTCCAGCAGGTCGGTGACCATCTTTCGGAAGCGGTGCACGTCCGCGTCGAGCAGGTCGACGGCCTGACGTGCCGTGGGCGGGAGCTCGTCGCGGCGGCGGCGCAGCACGGCCACCGCGTTGACCAGCGTGGTCAGCGGGGAGCGCAGCTCGTGGCTGACGTCGCCCGCGAACCGGGCGTCGCGGCGGACCCGGCGCTGGAGGTCCTCGGCCGTGCGGTTGAAGGTCACGGCCAGCGGGGCGAGGTCGGCGTCGTCCTGCTCGGGGAGCCGGGCGTCGAGGTCACCCGCCGCCATCCGGCCGGCTGCATCGCGCAGGTCGGTGAGCGGGCGCAGCGCGCGGCCTCCGGCCCACCCGCCGAGCGCCAGCCCGAGCAGCCCGCCCACGCCGACCCCGGCCACCAGCACCCAGCTGAGGAACCGCAGGGTCGAGTCGAGCTCGGCGAGGGGGACGAGCTCGAGGTAGATCCCGTCGCTGAGGGGGAGCGCCACGGCCAGCACAGGGGTCCCCCCGGCCACGATGCGCTGCCGCGCCGCCGTCCCGGAGCCCGCGAGGGCGAGCAGGCCGTCCGGCACGGCATCGGCGTCGAGCGTGCGGCCGCTGGTGGTCCAGGTGCCGTCGCGGCGGATCGCGACGGTGATGTCGCCGCCCCCGGCGAGCCCGGTCAGCAGGTCCTCGGAGCCGCCCGGGTTGGGGCTGCGCAGCGCCTCCTGTACCAGTCGCGCGTCGACGGCGGCCTGGCTGATCGCCCCCTCCTCGCGCTTGGCCAGCAGGAAGCTCGACGCGAGGTGCCAGGTCACCGCGGCGAGCAGGCCGGTGATCGCCACCGAGACGAGGGCGAACGCGATGGCCACCCGCCAGCGCAGGGGCACCCGCCGGCTCAGGAGCCCGCGTGCCCGCGGCGTCCTAGTCGTCGCCATCGGACCGGCCGGCGGCCCGGTAGCCCGCGCCGCGCACGGTGAGGACGAGCGTGGGGTCGTCCGGATCCGGTTCGATCTTCAGGCGCAGCCGGCGCACGTGCACGTCGAGCAGTCGTGTGTCGCCGAGGTAGTCGTAGCCCCACACCCGGCGCAGCAGGTCCTCGCGCGTCACGACCCGCCCGCCCGCCGAGGCGAGCTCGACGAGGAGCCGGAACTCGGTGCGGGTCAGGTGCACGTCCGTGGGCTCCGGCCCGCGGTGCGCCCGGACGACGCCCTCGTCCGGGCGGATCTCGATGTCGCCGACCCGCAGCTCCGCGGAGTGGGTGCCCGGCCGCCGGCGGCGCAGCAGCGCCCGGACCCGCGCGGCCAGCTCGCCCGCCACGATCGGCTTCGTGACGTAGTCGTCCGCGCCGGCCTCCAGCCCGTCGATGACGTCCGCCGAGTCCGAGCGCGCCGTGATGATGATGATCGGCAGGTCGCCCTGCGCCCGCAGGTGCCGGCACACCGTCAGCCCGTCCGTCCCCGGCAGCATCAGGTCGAGCAGCACCAGGTCGACCGTCTCCTGGCCGAGCGAGGCCATCGCCTCCTCGCCGGACGACGCGGTCGTCACTGCGAAGCCCTCGTCGTCGAGCGCGAGCGAGAGGGCCTGGCGGATCCGACCGTCGTCGTCGACCAGGAGGAGGCGGTCGCGCACCTCGGCCCGGGCGGGGCGATCCGCCCGCGGTGCGGTCGCGGGGGCGGATCCGGGGCGCGGCATCGACGTCATCGAGGACATGGTGCTCCGATCAGACGCCGTGCGGGAAGCAGGAGCCAGCGAAACCGCCCGTGTCGCCCGGATCGTCAGCGTATCGTCAGGTCGTCGCCGTGATCGCCGCGGCGAGCACGCCCACGCCGTGGTCGAGCTCCGCGTCGGTGACGGTGAGCGGGGGCATCACCTTGACCACCTCGCCGAGCGGACCGGACGTCTCGACGATCAGCCCGCGCTCGAACGCGGCCTCCGCGACCGCCTCGGCCCGCTCCGGCACGCGGAAGCTCAGGCCACAGGCCAGGCCGCGGCCCCGGACCACGATCTCGCCCGGACCCGCCGGCAACGCGAGGCGCAGCAACGCCTCGCGC
>NZ_JBJZON010000039.1:0-49255 GCF_047200735.1 Pseudonocardia oceanicola | reverse complement strand
ACTCGATCCCGGTGGCGATCGTGACGACCTGGAGTGCGCGGATCTCCCGGCGACCGTGGGTGTTCTCGACACTACGGTGACCGACTTCGACATCGCGCCAGGGCAGGTCGGCGAGCTGTCGGTGCACAGTGGGCTGGTTGCCCTTGACCGTGAGCACCCAGTGCGGCCCACGGGCGTGCAGGGTCTGCACGTGTTCTCGCTGGGTGTGCAGGGCGTCCGCGGTGATGCCCGCCCCGGACGGGTCCAGGCCGGTCACGCCGTCGAGCCGCGGCGCGAACCTGGCGATCTCACCGGCCTTCGAGCCGACCGCGGTCTGGCCGAGCACGACCCGGCTGTGGTGGTCGACCACCGCCAGCAGGTGCCGCCCGGCGATCTCGCCGCCGTCCCGGTCGGGGTGTCGGGACCCGAGCGCTGCTGCGGTCTCTTCCGGCAGGTCAGCAGCCCGCTCGGCGATCGCGACCAGTGAGCGGGCGCCGGCAGCTACCGGGCAGACCGCGACGGTCAGCACCGCCACCCGGCCGTGGCGGATCCCGCGGGGCTTCCGCGGATCGGTGACCGCACCGAGTGCTTCACGCAGGTCTGGGGCCAGCTCGACCGGGTCCGGCGGCTCGACCCCGCCCACCCGGTCGAGGACAGCAGCGATCGAGGAAGCTGCACACACGGGCACGGCGCCCCACGGCGATGATCAAGGGTTAGGAACCGCAAGATCACCACCCCAAGCCGTGCCGGCACCTACACTCCGGTGCGCGTGTCGCCGCAGCTCACCACCCACTCACCGCGACTCTGCCGACCCCCTGGCCTCGCCGCCGGTGCGGTCATCGCGGCCGTCCGGCTCCTCGGGCACCACGCTGAGCATGGGTCGTACCTTCCCGACCGTTGGCGCGCCGATCTTGCTTGAGGCCCTGCAGATCATGCGGGAGGGTACGACCCCTCCTCGTCATCCACAGGTTTCAAGCATTGCTCCTGGTTTCGGTGACCGAGTGCGTGAAGTACGCACCGTCGAGGATCGCAAGGTCATCGCGCCGGCGCGTGAGTTGCGGTCGGTCCAGGCAGTGAAGCAGCGGGCGCGCTCCGCCGCGGTCTCTGCGTCCCGGCCCCAGCTCGCCATCATGCTCCTGGTCGTCCCCTTCGTCGTCCTGCAGCCGCAGGTGCGCCGGCGTGTCGCGCGGCCGAGGATCCGGGGGCGCACCCGCCTCGCTCAATTGGCGGTGCGACGAACTCGACGGCGCAGCTTGTGCCGATCCGTCAATGGACACAGGGTTGATCAGCCTCGACGCTGGCTCGCATCGGAAGACCGAGCTGCCGTGCCCGGGCGAGCGATCGCGGCGGCGCCCCGGGGATTCGCGACGACGCACTGCTGTCGTCGCCTCCACCACTGCTGAAGGGCGGATCGTGACTCAGCAACAGACAACACCCGGACTGATCGGCGCTCGTGTGCGCCGCAAGGAAGACCCACGTCTACTCACCGGCCGCGCCCAGTTCGTGGATGACGTCGTGCTGCCGGGCATGCTCGAGGCCGCGGTGCTGCGCAGTCCACACCCCCACGCCCGCATCCGCAGCATCGACGTCAGCGCCGCCCTGGAGCTACCTGGGGTGTTCGCGGTGCTGATCGGGGACGAAGTACGCGAGGCGTGCGCGACGCCGCAACCGGTGGTGTGGCGGATGATCCCCGACCAGCGGATGACCGACCAGTACGCCCTGGCCGTGGCCAAGGTCCGGTACGTGGGCCAGCCCGTGGCCGCAGTGGCGGCGATCGACCGCTATGTCGCCGAGGACGCCCTGGGCCACATCGAGGTGGACTACGACGTCCTGGAGCCGGTCGTCACCCTCGACGATGCTCTGGCTGAGGGGGCGCCGCTGCTCTACGAGGACTGGCCGGACAACATCAGCTGCCGCCAGACCATCCCGAAGGGCGACGCCGCCACGGCGTTCGCCGAGGCCGATGTCGTGGTCAGTGAGACCTTGACCTATGGCCGGCAGATGGGCGCGCCGCTGGAGACTCGCGGCGCGGTCATGTCCTGGGACCCGTTCACCGACCAGCTCGAGGGCTGGATGTCGACACAGTCGCCCAACCTGACCCGTGACCTGCTCGGTGAGGTCCTCGGCCTGCCCGTCGACCACATCCGCGTGCGCACCCCGCACGTCGGCGGCGGCTTCGGCAACAAGTTCGACTTCTACGCGGAAGAGGTCCTTGCGGCGCTGTTGTCCAAGCGCACCGGCCGTCCGGTGAAGATCATCGAGGACCGCCTGGAGAGCTTCGTCGCCAACGCCCACTCCCGCGAGCAGCGCATCGAGGTGTCCGTCGCGGCGAAGTCCGACGGCACCATCATCGGCATGCGGGGCACCGTGTGGGCGGTGCTCGGTGGGCAGCTCGCCACCGTCGGCATCGGCCCCTGTTGGCTGTCGATGGCGCTGATGGCCGGCCCCTACGACATCCCGAACGTCGAAGCGACCGTGGTCGGGGTGGTGACCAACCGCTCTCCCTACGGGTCCTACCGCGGCTGGGGCCAGCCCAAGGCGAACTTCGCCCACGAGCGCATCATCGACAAGCTCGCCCACGCGCTCGGCATGCCCGCCAACGAGGTCCGGCGCCGCAACCTCATCGCCCCGGACAAGTTCCCCTACCCCAGCCAGGTGTTCTTCTACGACAGCGGCAACTACGCCGAGTGCCTGGACATGGCGGAGAAGTCGGTCGCCGAACACGGCTGGGCCAAGCGGCGCGACGAAGCCGCCGCAGAGGGCCGATCGCTGGGCATCGGCTACTCGTTCCACATCGAGATCAGCGCTCTCGGCCCGACCAAGATCATGAACCAGGCCGGGCTGCAGCACGGGTCGTTCGACGAGGAGGTCGTGCGCATCGACTCCGCGGGCGGGGTCACCGTGCGGACCGGGCTCTCGGCCATGGGCCAGGGCATCGAGACCGCGCTCGCCCAGGTCGCCGCCCAAACCCTCGGCGTTCCCGTCGACACGGTGAAGGTGTTGCACGGCGACACCGAGACGAACCCGTTCACCGGCTACGGCACTGGCGCGAGCCGCGGCGCCGCACTCGGCGGCGGGGCGCTGCTGCGGGCCAGCACCCGGCTGCGGGACAAGGTCCTCCGGATCGCCTCGCACATGCTCGAGGCCTCGCCGGAGGACTTGGAGATCACTGACGGCGTCATCGCGGTCAAGGGCACCCCGACGGGGCCCTCGGTCACGATGCGCGAGATCGGGGACGCCGCGTACCGTCGCCTCGCCGGAAAGCTGCCTGACGGCGAGGACCCGACGCTCGAGGAGCGCGACGTGCTCGACCCGGAGAACGTCGCCTTCTCCTACGGCACGACCGCGGTGCTCGCCGAGGTCGACCGGGAGACAGGGCGGGTGGAGCTGCTGGACTACCTGCTGGTCCACGACTGCGGCACCGTCATCAACCCGATGATCGTCGACGGGCAGATCCACGGCGGCGCGACCCAGGGCATCGGCGGGGCGCTGTTCGAGGAGATCGTCTACAGCCCCGACGGGCAGCCGCTCACCACGACCTTCATGGACTACCTCATCCCGACGGCCACGGAGATCCCTCCGTTCGAAACGCTGCACATGACCACCACCGCTGATCACATCCCCGGCGGATTCAAGGGCATGGGCGAGGCCGGGACGATCGGCGCGGCCTCCGCGATCATCGCCGCCGTCGAGAACGCCGTCCCCGAGCTGAACCTGCGGCTCAGCAGGCTGCCAGTGACCCCGCCGCGGCTGCTCGACGCACTCACCGATGCGTCGCCACAGCCACAGACGCACCCCCAGGCTCCCGCCTCGACCTCGGAGGCGTCGTCATGAAGCCCGCACCGTTCGATCACGTCCGTGTCACCAGCGTCGACCACGCGATCGAGACCCTCGTCGCGGAGGACGGCGACGCGAAGATCCTCGCCGGCGGGCAGAGCCTGGTCCCGCTGCTGGCCATGCGACTGGCTCAGCCCACCCGGCTGGTCGACCTGGGCGGGCTGCGGGAGCTGGACTACATCCGCGACGAAGGCATCCACGTCGAGATCGGGGCCATGACCCGCAGCCGGGTCGTGGAGACCTCGCCGGTCATCGCCGAGACGCTGCCCCTGCTCCCGGCCGCGCTGCGCTACGTCGGGCACGTCACCATCCGCAACCGCGGCACCCTCGGCGGCAGCGTCGCGCACGCCGATCCCGCAGCCGAAGCGCCCTCGGTGCTGCGGGCGCTGGATGCGGAGATCATCGCCACCGGCCCGACGGGTCGCCGCACGATCGCGGCGAAGGACTTCTTCCAGGGGTTCCTGTTCAGCGCGCTGGAGCCCGAGGAGGTCCTGACCGCAATCCGGATCCCCAAGCAGCCCGCTGGGTCCGTCGTGGCCGTCGAGGAGTTCGCCCGCCGCCACGGCGACTTCGCCCTGGTCGCCGTGCTGGGTGCCGCCCGGCTCGACCCGTCTGGACGGATCGCCGACGTGCGGCTCAGCGTGGCTGGCGCCGGGCCGACCCCGCTGCGCGCCGACGCCGCCGAGCAGATCCTGAACGGCCAAGTCCCCAGACCGGACCTCGTCGCGGAGGCGGCCACGGCAGTTGCCGAAGCCACCAACCCCGGGGCCGACATCCACGCCCCCGCCGAGTACCGCCGCCATCTGGCCAAGGTCCTCACCAGGCGCTGCCTGGAGCGACTGCTCACCCACGCCGAGAGGAGCGCCGCCGCATGAGCACCCCCACCCGCACCGGTACCAGCGTCTCGATGACCGTCAACGGCGAACAGGTTGATCGACATGTCGACCCTCGCCGCACCCTCTCGGACTTTCTGCGGAAAGACTGCGGCGCCACCGGCGTGCACCTGGGCTGTGAGCACGGTGTCTGTGGGGCGTGCACCGTCCTGCTCGACGGTCGCACCGCCCGCTCCTGCTGCACCTTGGCGGTCCAGGCCGAAGGCGCCGACATCACCACCGTCGAGGGACTCGCCGAGGGTGGGGAGCTGCACCCGCTGCAGGAGTCGTTCTGGAAGCATCACGGCTTGCAGTGCGGGTTCTGCACCCCGGGGATCCTGCTGACCGTCCAGGAGCTGCTCGCCGACAACCCGGACCCCAGCGACGAGGAGATCCGCGAGGGCATCTCCGGCAACATCTGCCGTTGTACGGGCTACCAGTTCATCGTCGACGCCGTCCGTGAAGCGGCCGCCATCTTGCGCGGGGAAAGACCCACCGAGGCGGACTGACGTCCAGCTCCAGCCTCGGAGCGAACCCGTGTCGCCGTCGAGCACCGCTCGGCGGCGACACGGGTGTCCCGGAACACTCGAACGGCAACACCGGAGCGCCACGAGCTGGACTCCGGTCGTCGCCATGAGCAGGTGGGAGAAACCTTGAGCCAATCCAGGTTGACCGCCCCAGCCACAAGGGCGGGTTTGAGCGGTACCGGAGGCGCGCCGCGGCCCACGAGGTCGTCGTGAAGCTGAGTTCCGCCGAGGAAGACGCAGGAGTTGCCCACACCCGTGATGCAGAGACGACTCGGACACGCCGGGCCCCAGCTGGCCGAGCGGGAGGCCTGAGTTCTTGATCTTGGTCGTACTCGACTGCACGGACAGCGAGATCGCCGAGAAGCTCTACACCAGCAACGCCGATGCCAAGTTCCACGTCGGCAGCCTGATGAGGAAGTTCGGGGTCAGCAGCAGGACCGCCGTCGCCTACGAAGCCAACCGCATTGGCTTGATCTAGCCGACACCGACACCAGACCACATCATCCGCGGCTACACCAGGCCCGACGACGCGAAGGTGACGGGACAGCGAATGCTCGGGAGTCGCGACACTTCGCGGATCCAGGGGGGACAAGATGATCGACGTCGTCGTCCCGTTGAAGCGGCTCTCTCGTGACCACTGCGCACATCCGGAATCACAGTCAGTCGAGGCGCGAGAGGTCCTGCCGAGTCGAGCTCGACGCGCTCCGAGCCGATTGAAGATCTGGCACCCGCACCCCGCGACTCCACGTCGCGAACTGAACAATCTGCGCCGAACAAGGGAGTTCCTGCGCAGTTGTTCGAAGCTCCTGGCGCCGGCGTATTCCGTCATTCGAAGATCCTGCTCCTCGGTGAATATCGCCAGCAGTCACCCATCCACTCATCGGAGGTTCTCAATATGCGCATCGGCGTGCCGCGCGAGGTCAAGGACAACGAGTTCCGGGTCGCCCTGACGCCCGCGGGCGTGCACGAGCTGGTGCGGCGCGGTCACGAGGTCCTCGTCGAGCAGGGGGCGGGCCTGGGCTCGTCGATCCCGGGCCAGGAGTTCAAGGCCGCCGGTGCGCAGCTGCTCGCCGACGCCGACGCCGTCTGGGACTCCGCCGAGCTGCTGCTGAAGGTCAAGGAGCCGGTGCAGAGCGAGTACCACCGGCTGCGCGGTGACCTGACGCTGTTCACCTACCTGCACCTGGCCGCGTCCCGGCCGTGTACGGACGCGCTGCTGTCGGCGGGCACCACCGCGATCGCCTACGAGACCGTCCGCACCGCCGACGGGAGGCTGCCGCTGCTCGCCCCGATGAGCGAGGTCGCCGGCCGGCTCGCCCCGCAGGTCGGCGCGTACCACCTGTTGAGCGCGGCCGGGGGGCGCGGTGTGCTGATGGGCGGTGTGCCCGGCGCGCCGCGGGCGCACGTCGTGGTGCTCGGGGCCGGGGTGTCCGGGTCGCACGCCACGCAGATCGCGGTCGGGATGGGGGCGCGGGTGACCGTGCTGGACCTCGACGTCGACAAGCTGCGCGCGCTCGACGCCCGCTATGGCGGGCGGGTCGAGACCGTGCACTCCACCGCCTACGCGGTCGAGCACGCGGTGCTCGACGCGGACCTGGTGATCGGTGCGGTGCTGGTGCCCGGTGCGAAGGCCCCGACGTTGGTGTCCGACGAGCTGGTGGCGCGGATGAAGCCGGGCGCGGTGCTCGTCGACATCGCCGTCGACCAGGGCGGCTGCTTCGAAGACACCAGGCCGACCACGCACGCCGACCCGACCTACCGCGTGCACGAGACCGTCTTCTACTGCGTGGCCAACATGCCCGGCGCCGTGCCGCACACCTCCACCCACGCGTTGACCAGCGTCACGCTGCCCTACATCACCCGGCTGGCCGACCAGGGCTGGCGCGCGGCGCTGCGCGGCGACGCCGCCCTGGCCCAGGGCCTGTCCACGCACGCCGGCGCGCTGACCAACACCGAGGTCGCCCGTGCCCACGACCTGCCCTCGCGCTCCATCGACCACGCCGTTCGCAGCTGACCTCGATCAAATATGTGTCGGCGGCCGACAGCGACACCGTCGGCCGCTGACGGACACGTCAAGAAGAGGACGATGCTGCACGATGATGACCACCGCTAGGCCCAGACCGCACGTCTTCGTCATCGGAATCCCAAGCATCTTCGACGTGCATACAGCCGTACGTCTTGTCCGCCTCATCGACTCACAGATCCAGCACGCTCGCACCACTGCAAGCCGGAGGTCAGTCGTGCTCGTGGACTTCAGGAACGCCTCGACGGTCCATCGGAGAGGCGTTGAGGTACTTGCCCGCGCCTTATACTCCGCGAACTCACGCGGGATGGGCCTTCACCTGGTCGGTCTTGACATTGACTCTGTGACCTTATCCGATCGAACTCGCCAGGTCCTCGATCCGGTTGTCGTATTCAGCTCGATCGAATCGGCCCTGGAGGAGCTCTGATCAGACCGACCTCGACGCTGCCCGCAACAAGCGCAATCTGCGCTGTACCCGCCGAGGAGGAGCAGCCGTGGGTGTCTCCGTCACCAGAAGTTCGGTGATGAACCGTGTGTCCGCCCTGCTGCAAGCCTTGGAGGAGCAGACGTACGGTCTGACGATCAGAGAGCTCGCGAACCGTACGGGAATCCCGAAAACCACGGTCGCCCGTCCTGCTCGCGACCTGACCGGCCTCGCCCTGCTGGCTCGGACCCCCACCGGCCTTGCACCTGGTCCGCGACTACGACGTGTATCGCCATCGGCCCTACGCCGAGCAGTTCTGCCCACCATGCACGATCTCTGTGTGTGTCCGGGCTCACCGTCCCGCTCGCGACACCGAATAACCAGGCGATCACGGACTGGCGGCCGCTTCCGTGGAGCGAGCGGCGCCGACGCCTGGAGCAGCTGCTCGGCGCACGATTGCCGCTCGGGCTGGTGCTCATGCCCACCTCCGCCCAACCCGGCGGTTGGACGACTGTGGATGCGGCAGCACACCGCCTCGGGTGTCGAGGGCGTGGTGGCCGAGCGCGTCGACCAGACCTACCGCGCCGCCGCCCGGGCATGGCGGAAGGCCAAGGCGCGGCCGAGGCGGTCTGGGGGAGTGCTCGGCACCCTCGCCGGTGCCGACGTGCTGATCGTGGGCCGGTTCGGCGCGCACGGGCGGCTGCGGGTCGCCGGCCGCACGACGCCTGTCCGCGGCCGCCCGAGCGCAGCTGCGGGGTGTCCTCACCGTGCCGGCTGGTGAGCATCCGTGGCCGGCGGTGGTCCCGTCGGCCCGGTCCGGACAGCGCCCCAGCGAACCGGTCGCCTACGGGCAAGTCCAGCCAAGCCTCGTCGTCGAGCTCGAAGTCGGCGCAGCCACGAGCAGGAGCGCTGGCGCCATCCGGGTCCGCTTCGTGCGAACTCGCCTGGACCTTCGGCCCGAGGAGACTCGTCAGCGAAGTGCTGGCTGGCATCGCGCCAGTTCGTCTGCGTGTGCTGAAAGGTCCGGCGGTCGTCGTCCTTGGGCTCGTCGGTCCAGCTGCAGCAGCCTCGTCCATCGTGACACGCCCTGTGACACGAAATGAGGCAACCGGAGTGTCCGTAGGGCGCGCGGTCGTCGCGGTGGATGCCGAACGTGGTGGTGGACGCCCTGTCGATCGGTGCGGTCGTGACTTGTCGACAGTCGGTCGTCGGTTCGATCCCGACCTCCGGCTCCAGGCCCGAGCTGCGCGTTCTCCTCGTTCGGCCGGAGCCCGCCCGACGTCGTGGCATCATCCGGGACGCGAGTCGTACTGACTTGCTCGGCGGGCGGCACGGCGGACGGAGGAGACGCGAGGTGGCGCGGACCAGCGGTGACCCGGGCGAACACGACCCCGCCCGGACGTCGTCGGCGGGCACGGGTGAGACCACGGAGAGCGGGGGGTCGAGGCCTGCCGCAGACCCCGACTACCGCTTCACACTCGCCAACGAACGAACCTTCCTCGCGTGGTTCCGCACGTCGCTCGCCCTGATCGCCGGTGGGGTGGCGGTCGTCCAGCTCGTCCCGGAGTTCGCCTTCCCGGGTGCCCGGCCCGCCCTGGGCGTCCTGCTGACGACCGCCGGCGGGGTGCTCTCGGTGGTGGCGTTGCGCCGGTGGCAGCTGGTGCAGGAGGCCATGCGGCGGGAGGAGGACCTGCCGCCGACCCGGATCCCGGCGGTGCTGGGGATCGCGTTGGCCGTGCTCACCGTCTTCGTGGTCGTCCTCCTCGTCCTCTCCGGAGGCCGGTCGTGACCTCCGCGCGTCGCCCGCGGCCGCCGGCCGAACGACCAGGCCTGCAGGGCGAGCGCACCGAACTGGCCTGGGAGCGGAGCGCGCTCGGGTTGCTCGCCGCGGCGGGGTTGCTCCTGTTCCGCCATGTGGGCCCGGCCGTGGGGCGCGTGGTTCTCGTTGCGGCCGACGT
Source organism: Pseudonocardia oceanicola (assembly GCF_047200735.1). Lineage (NCBI taxonomy): Bacteria > Bacillati > Actinomycetota > Actinomycetes > Pseudonocardiales > Pseudonocardiaceae > Pseudonocardia > Pseudonocardia oceanicola. The sequence continues at coordinate 39,635 of NZ_JBJZON010000039.1, read as the reverse complement.
CGGTCTGGCGTTGCTGCTCATCTGGTACGGCCGTCGTCGCGGGCGTCGGATCCGGGCTCTCCGGACGCGCCCGGACGGCGGGGGGACCGTGCCCGCCGCCGCCCGGGAGCTGTACGGCGCCACCGCGGCGGCGACGGCGATCGCACTCGGTACCGCGCTGGTGATCCTTCTCGGGACGTAGTCCGCCGCAACGTCTCGGTTCCGGCGCGGCCGCCGGTGGACCGCGCGCTCGTCAGGCGCGGCCCTTGAGCATCAGGTTCCAGTACAGGAACGGCAGGCCGTAGCGCTTGAGCAGCCACATGTCGTAGCGCTCGTGCGTGGTGTCGATCAGCGGGATGGTCGGGTGCGGCTGGAGCGAGTAGTCGAACTCGCACAACAGCATCCGGTTGCGTGCGGTGGTGATCGGGCACGAGGCGTAGCCGTCGTAGCGGGCCCGCGGATCGCGGCCACCGACCGCCGCCAGCAGGTTCTCGACCACCACGGGAGCCTGCTTGCGGACGGCCGCTCCGGTCTTGGAGTTGGGCGTGGAGCCCGCGTCACCGAGCGCGAAGACGTCGGGGAAGCGCACGTGCTGCAGGGTGTGCTTGTCGACCTCGACGTAACCGTTCGGGTTCGCCGGGTCGGCCAGCGGGGTGGACTTGAGCCAGTCGGGCGCCGACTGCGGCGGCACGACGTGCAGGAAGTCGTACTGGATCGCGTCCTTCGTCCCCGCGGCGTTGTCGGTGACGATCGCGGTCCGCCCGACGCCGTCGATCTCGGTGACCTCGCTGTTGAGGCGCACCTCGATGCCGTACCGGGCGACGACCCGGTCCAGCTCGTCGGAGAAGACCTTGACCCCGAACATCGCCGGCGTCGGCAGGACGAGGACCACGCGGATGTCGTTCAGGACGCCTTCCCGGCGCCAGTGGTCGGCGGCGAGGTAGGCGATCTTCTGCGGGGCCCCGGCGCACTTGATGGGGCCGGACGGCATGGCGAAGACCGCGGTCCCGGAGCGCATCGCGCGGATTCGCGCCCAGGTCCGAGGGGCCAGGCCGTAGGTGTAGTTGCTCGACACCATCGGGGTGTCGAGCGCCTCGCTCATGCCCGGGATCTTGTGCCAGTCCAGCTGGATGCCGGGTGCCACCACCAGCTTGTCGTAGGTGACGGCGCGTCCGGAGCGCAGGGTGACCCGCTTCTCGAGGGGGTCGATGTCCTCGGCGGCGTCCTGGATCCACGACGCCGTCCGGGGCATCACCGCCGCTTCGGGGCGGGCGCTCTCGGCCAGCGGCGCGCGGCCGCCGCCGACGAGGGTCCACAGCGGCTGGTAGTGGTGCGTGGTCGCAGGTTCGATCACGCCGACGTCCTCGTGGCCGCTGCGCTGCAGTCGGGCGGCCACCGTGATGCCGGCGGTTCCGCCGCCGACGATGAGGACTCCGTGGTGGGCGTCGGTGGGAGGCATGGGCGAACTCCTTCGTTCGGTGCCGTGAGGTTTCCGGTGGCGGTCGGTGGTGTCAGCCCACGGGCTGGGCGACGGTGGAGGCCCAGGCGCTGTAGCCGCCGAGCAGGTCGGAGACGTCGCTCCACCCCTCCTTGCGGAGCAGCGAGGCGGCCACGCTGGAGCGGTAACCGCCGGCGCAGTGCACGACGACGGGCCGGTCCCGGGGGATCTCCTCGAGACGGTTCGGCAGCTGGGCGAGCGGGACGTGGATCGAGCCGGGGATGGTGCCGGCGATCAGCTCGCCGGTGTTGCGGACGTCGACGACCACCGGCGGGGCGTCGCGGTGCCGGGCCGCGTCCAGCTCCTTGGCCGTGACGCGGCTGGCCCGGGCCATGTGGTCCGGGGCGCCGAGGAATGCGCCCTCGGGCTCGCGCAGGTAGCCGACGACCCCGTCGAAGCCGATGCGGGCCAGCCGGACGACGATCTCCTCCTCGCGGTCCTGCGGTGCGACGACGACGATCTCCTGCTCGGCGCCCACCACGGTGCCCGAGGTCTCCGCGAACCGGCCGTCCGCGGGCACGTTGACCGAGCCGACCAGGTGGCCGGCGGCGAACTCCTGCGGTTCCCGGGCGTCGATCACCACGGCTCCGGTCGCCTGCCTGGCGACGACCTCGTCCAGCGTCAGCGGCGACGGGGCGTGCGCGGCGTCGAAGACCTGGTGCTGCCGGCGGTTCTGGATCGCGTCGTAGAGGAAGTAGCCCGGCGCGGACGGCTGGCCCTCGGTGACGATCGCGACGAACTCGGCCTCGCTCATGGGCTGGCAGGCGTAGTTCGTCGCGCGCTGCTCGCCGATGGTGGACTGGCGCTCGGTGGAGAGGTTCTTGCCGCAGGCCGAGCCGGCGCCGTGTGCGGGGAAGACGCGGACCTGGTCCGGCAGTGTCATCAGCCGCCGGATCGAGGTGTAGAGCATCCGCCCCAGCTCGTCGGACGTGACCCCGACCGAGGCGAGCAGGTCGGGCCGGCCGACGTCGCCGATGAACAGCGCGTCGCCGGTGAGCACCCCGTAGGGCACCTCGTCGTCGGCGTGCTCGAACACCAGGACGCTGATCGACTCGGGGGTGTGCCCCGGGGTCTCCAGGATCTGGAGCGTGACGTCCCCCAGCGGGATGCGCTCACCGTCGGCGAGCTTCCGGATCGGGAAGTCCGCCTCCGCCCGCCGCCCGAAGCCGATCCAGGCACCCGTCGCCGCGGCCAGCTCCAGGTGGCCGGCGAGGAAGTCGGCGTGGAAGTGGGTGTCGATCACGCCGACGACGGTCAGTCCGTGCGCCGTGGCGTCGGCCAGGTATTCGGCGACGTCGCGGCGTGGGTCGACGACGACGGCCTGCTTGGTCGTGTCGTCGGCGATCAGGTACGAGGCCTGGGACAGGCAGTCCAGGTAGTACTGGGTGAAACGCACGGGCACTCCTTCGGTCGGCGGTGTCTGGATGCTTGACCGCAACAGTACCCCTGGGGGTATATTTCCGGCAGGGCACGAGGTCCTGGTGAGTGCGGGACCAGCGGCTCGGAGGTGCGGTGGAGACGGCGCGATCGCGGGCGAAGGACCGTCCTCGGCAGGACCAAGGCCCCGGTCCGTCGGGTACGGCCACGGGCACACTCCGAGGTGGACGGGGCGCCGCCGTGCCTCGCGGTACCGCGCCGCGCCCGCCGGCTGTCGCTGCTCCTGACCCTCCGGATGGTGACCGATGAGGTACGGCTTCGCGATCGACCAGCGCACCTGCATCGGCTGCCACGCCTGCACCGTGGCGTGCAAGACCGAGCACGAGGTGCCGGTCGGGCAGTTCCGGACCTGGGTCAAGTACGTGGACAAGGGGACGTTCCCGAACAGCACGCGCGAGTTCGGCGTGCTGCGGTGCAATCACTGCACGGATGCACCGTGTGTGACCATCTGCCCGACGGGGGCGTTGTTCACGCGGGACGACGGGATCGTCGACTTCGACTCCGACCGCTGCATCGGCTGCAAGAGCTGCATGCAGGGCTGCCCGTACGACGCCCTCTACATCGACGAGGACACCCACACCGCGGCGAAGTGCAACTTCTGCGCCCATCGGATCGACCAGGACCTCGAGCCGGCCTGCGTGGTGGTCTGCCCGACGCACTCGATCTGGGTCGGTGACCTGGAGGACCCCGGCAGCGGCATCTCCCGGCTGGTCTCGGGCAACGCGGTCACCGTGCGCGCCCCGGAGCAGGGCACCGGGCCGAACGTCTTCTACCTCGGCGCCGACCGGGCCGTGCTGGACCCGCTGGTGGCACCGGTGGATCGCAGCTATGTCTTCTCCTCGCCCGACCCGCAGCGCCTCGACGTCGCCGCCGACCTGGCAGTGGATCCGGTCACCCGGTCGCACACCACCCTGAACACCGCCCACCCCCGGCCGTGGGGCTGGCGGGTGACCGCCTACCTCTGGGCCAAGGGGGTCGGGGGCGGAGCGGTGCTGGTGGCCGCACTGGCCGTGCTGCTCGGTGTCGACCTGGGTGTGCTGGTCACGCTCGTCGCTCCGGCGCTCGGTGTCGCCGGGACCGCGGCAACGGGTGTGCTCCTCGTCCGGGACCTCAAGCGCCCCGAGCGCTTCTACTACCTCCTGACGAAGTCGAACGTCCGGTCCTGGCTGGTGAAGGGCGCCTACGCGCTGGCCGCCTTCGCCGCGGTCTCGGGCATCTGGCTCTTGCTGGGGATCGGCGTGGAGACCGGGGTGATCGGCTCGGCGAGGACCGCGTTCACGGTGCTGGCGGTGATCGGCGTCCCGACCGGGGCGATGGTCGCCGGCTACACGGCGTTCCTGTTCGGTCAGGCCGAGGGCCGGGACCTGTGGCAGTCGCCGTTGCTGTTCTGGCACCTGATCGTCCAGGCGGTGATGGTGGGCGCGGGCGCCCTGGGGGTGGCCGCGCTCGCCGCCGGGACCGCCGCCGACGGCCTTCGGCTGATCGCCGCCTGCCTGACCGTCGCGACGGTCCTGCACGTACTGATGCTCCTGGGGGAGTACGGCGGGCGGCACGCCACCCGGCACGCGACCGTCGCGGCGCACATGGTCCTCCGCGGCCGCTATGCGCGGCAGTTCTGGGGCTCGGTGGCCGTGGCCGGCGCGGCGGCGGTGCTCGCCGCCGTCGGCTGGGCCACCTCCGTGCTCGCCCTCCTCGCCCTCGCCGGGCTGGCCGTGCAGGTGGCCCTGCTGATCTACGAGTCCGTGTTCGTCCGTGCCGGGCAGGACGTGCCGCTGTCATGACCGGCCGCAGTCCTGGTCCGGCGCCCACCCCTCACACCACGCGAGGCCCGCGATGACCGACACCGCTCCCGCGACCCACCCGCAGACCGCACCCGCCGCACCGGCTGCGCCCACGCCTGAGGCCCGTCCGGACACACCCGTCGGCCACCCACTGCCCGGCGCCCGCACCCACGAGCACCTGCACAACTTCCCACCGGTCTCGGAGTGGGACGACCACGTCCAGTTCGACCCGAAGGCGCACCCGCGCAAGGTGCCCCGGTCGTACATGCTCGTGCCGACCACCTGCTTCAACTGCGAGTCGGCCTGCGGGCTGCTGGCCTACGTCGATAAGGACGACCTGTCGATCCGCAAGCTCGAGGGCAATCCGGCCCATCCCGGCTCGCGGGGCCGCAACTGCGCCAAGGGGCCGGCCACCGTCAACCAGCTCGGCGACCCGGAGCGCATCCTGCACCCCCTGCGGCGGGTCGGCGAGCGCGGCGGCGGGCAGTGGGAGCAGGTCGGTTGGGACACCGCCCTCGACGACATCGCCGGGCGTATCCGCCGGGCGATCGTCGACGGGCGCCACGAGGAGGTCATGTACCACGTCGGCCGCCCGGGCGAGGACGGCTTCGCGGAGCGGTTCCTGCAGGCCTGGGGCGTCGACGGGCACAACAGCCACACCAACGTCTGCTCGGCCGGCGCCCGGCTCGGCCAGACGCTGTGGGGCGGTTACGACCGGCCCTCCCCGGACCACGCCCACGCGAACGTCATCCTGCTGCTGTCCAGCCACCTGGAGACCGGCCACTACTTCAACCCGCACGCGCAGCGGATCCTGGAGGGCAAGCAGGCCGGGGCGAAGCTGGTCGTGCTCGATCCGCGGATGTCCAACACGGCCGGCCACGCCGACGTGTGGCTGGCGCCGTGGCCGGGCAGCGAGGCGGCGATACTGCTCGCCGTCGCGTCCCATCTGCTGCGCACCCGGCGGATCGACGAGCCCTACCTGCGGCGCTGGTTCAACTGGCAGACCTACCTGCGCGAGCGGCACCCGGACGCCGAACCCACCTTCGAGACCTTCCTGGACCGGCTGGAGGCCGACTACGCCGGGTACACCTTCGCGTTCGCCGCGGAGGAGGCGCAGGTACCGGCGACGAGGATCGAGGAGATCGCGGAGCTGGTCGCCGGCTGCGACCATCGCCTCGCCGCGCACGTCTGGCGCTCGGCCGCCGCCGGCAACCTGGGCGGGTGGCAGGTGGCCCGCGCGCTGTGGTTCGTGCTCGCCCTGACGGGCTCGATCGGCACGGTGGGCGGGACCAGCCCCAACGGCTGGAACAAGTTCATCCCGCACGGCCCGGACGTCCCGGCCCACGACCACTGGAACCCGCTGACCTGGCCGGCGGAGTACCCGCTGGCGACCAACGAGATGTCGATCCTGCTGCCGCACTTCCTGGAGGAGGGTCGCGGCCGGGTCGAGGTCTACTTCTCCCGGGTGTTCAACCCGGTCTGGACCTATCCGGACGGCTTCGCCTGGATGCGGGCGCTCTCCGATCCGGAGAAGATCGGCCTGCACGTGGCGCTGACCCCCACGTGGTCGGAGACCGCGGAGTTCGCCGACTTCGTGCTGCCCATGGGCCACGCCGCCGAGCGGCACGACACCCACTCCTACGAGACCCACTCGTCGAAGTGGCTGGGCTTCCGGCAACCGGTCCGCCGGGTCGCGATGGAGCGGCTCGGGCGGGAGGTCACCGACACCCGGGAGGCGAACCCGGGCGAGGTGTGGGAGGAGAACGAGTTCTGGATCGAGCTGTCCTGGCGCATCGACCCGGACGGCTCGCTGGGCATCCGCCGGCACTTCGAGTCCCGGTACCGGCCGGGGGAGAAGGTCACCGTCGGCGAGTACTACCGGTGGGTCTTCGAGAACCGGGTGCCCGGCCTGCCCGAGAAGGCCGCCGCCGAGGGCATGACGCCGATGCAGTACATGCGCCGCTACGGCGTCGTCGAGGTCGCCTCCGACGTGTACCGCCAGGACGAGCGCCCGCTCGCCGCCGAGGAGCTGGCCGGGGCCGAGCCCGACGCCGAGGGCGTGCTGCGCAAGCCCACCGATCTCGACTCAGTGCCGCCGCTGATCGGCGAGGCCGGCTCGGTCGGCGTGCGGCACGCGGACGGCAGCGTCACCGCCGGCTGGCTGACGCCGTCGCGCAAGCTGGAGGTCTACTCCACCACGATGCGGGACTGGGGTTGGGAGGAGCACGCCACCCCCGGCTACATCCGCTCCCACGTGGCTCGCGGGGAGATCGACCTGGAGGCCGGCGAGCTGGTCCTCGTGCCCACCTTCCGGCTGCCCACGCTCATCCACACCCGCTCGGGGAACGCCAAGTACCTCAACGAGATCGCCAACTCCCACCCGCTGTGGCTCAACTCGCGCGACGCCCGTCGGCACGGTGTCGGGACCGACGACCTGGTGCGGCTGTCGACCTCCGTGGGGCACCTCGTCGCCCGGGTCTGGGTGACCGAGGGCATCCGACCCGGTGTCTGCGCCCTGTCCCACCACATGGGCCGCTGGCGGTTGCACGGGAACGAGGGCAGCCGGTGGGTGCAGGGCCTGGTCGACATCAGCCATCCGGACGGGCCGGAGACCTGGCTGCTGCGCTACCGGGGCGGTGTGGAGCCGTTCGAGTCCGAGGACCCGGACTCCTCCCGCATCTGGTGGACCGATCCCGGGGTGCACCAGAACCTCGCCTTCGGTGTCCAGCCCGACCCGTGGTCGGGGATGCACTGCTGGCTGCAGAAGGTGCGCATGACGAAGGCCCAGCCGGGCGACCGGTACGGCGACGTCTACGTGGACTCCCGCCGCTCGCGCGAGGTCTACCGGGAATGGCTGGCCATGACCCGTCCCGTGCTCGGCCCGGGCGACCAGCGCCGGCCCGAGTTCCTGATGCGGCCGGTCAAGCCCCGTCGCCGCGGCTTCCGGGCGGCCCGGCCGTGACCGCGGTGCTCGGCCGGCGTGCCGGCACCGAGGTGGCCGTCGATCAGGTCCGCGCCGCGGTGGCCGCGGTGACCGATCCCGAGCTCGGTCTGCCCCTCGGCGAGCTCGGCATGGTCGGGGACGTGCGCGTCGGCCGTACCGGACGGGCGCAGGTCACCGTGCGGCTGACGACGCCGAACTGCCCGCTCGCCACCGAGCTGACCACCGCGGTGGCCCACGCCGTGCGGCAGGTGCCGGGCATCCGACAGGCCACGGTCCGCACCGGGGCGATGAGCGTCCGGGAGCGCACCGAGCTGGCCGACCGGCTCCGGCGCCGCAGGGCGCCCGCGGCCGGCTCGACGCCCGGTGGCCGGCAGCCGGCGGTGTACGCGGTCGCCAGCGGCAAGGGCGGGGTCGGCAAGAGCACCCTGACCGCGAATCTGGCTGCGGCGTTGGCCGCACAGGGCAAACGGATCGGGGTGGTCGACGCCGACGTCTGGGGCTACTCCCTGCCCCAGCTGTTCGGCGTCCGGCGCAGCCCGGTCGTGCTCGGCGGCGCCATGCTGCCGGTACCCGCGCACGGCGTCCTGCTCATGTCGGTGGGCTTCTTCGTCGACGACGACAGTCCCGTCGTCTGGCGCGGGCCCATGCTGCACAAGGCCCTGGAGCAGCTCCTCCGCGACACGCACTGGGGCACCCTCGACGCCCTGCTGGTCGATCTCCCGCCGGGAACCGGAGACGCGGCGCTCTCCCTGACGGAGCTGCTGCCGGACGCCGCGCTGCTCGCGGTGACGACCCCGCAGAAGACCGCGCAGGTCGTGGCGCGACGGATGGTGCGGATGGCGGCGGACGCCGGGATGCCGATCGCCGGGGTCGTGGAGAACATGTCCGCGTCGATCTGCCCCGGCTGCGGTGGGCGGTCCACGCCCTTCGGGGACGGCGGCGGCGCCCTGATCGCCGAGGAGTTCGGCGTCCCGCTCCTCGGACGGGTGCCGCTGGACGCCGAACTCCGCCGCGCGGGCGATGCCGGCACGCCCGTCGTGCTCGCGGCACCGCAGGCCGCCTCGGCGTGCGAGCTGACCCGCATCGCCGCCGCCCTGCCGTCACCGCGGCGCAGCATCGCCCGCCGACCGCTTCCGCTCGAGGTCATCCGTTCACCGGGTGGCTGACCTCCGCTGCACGCCGGCGCGGCGCCGAGGAACCGGTCCAGATCCTGCGGGACCTCGGCGGACGTCTGAACCACGAAGGGCCACCGATGACACCTCCTGACCGCTCCGTTCAGGTCGACCCCGCGCGGGCCGGCGCCGCCGCGGCGGTGTGCCGCCCCGGGCCCCCCGGCGCGGTCGCCTGATGCTCGCGCTCGCGGCGGCGCTCGGCGTCGTCATGGGCGTCGTCATCGGGGGCCTGGGCGGTGGCGGCGGCGTGCTGACCGTTCCCGCCCTCGTCTACGTGCTCGGGCAGAGCGCCCAGGACGCGACGACCAGCAGCATCATCATCGTCGGCATCACCGCCTCGGTCGGCGTCCTCGCGAGGATCCGCGGCGGAGGCGTCGACTGGCGCACCGGCATCGCGTTGGGCCTGGTCGGCGTCCCCGCCGCCTACCTCGGCACCCTGCTCAACCACCGGGTGAGCCAGTCGGTCCTGCTGCTCGCCTTCGCCGGACTCGCCGTCGCCGCCGCCGTGGCGATGCTGCTCGACGCCCGCGGCGCGCCCGACCACCCCGCGACGGAGCCCGGGCCGCAGGCCGCGACCGGACCCGCGCCCGCGACGGGGGGAGCGACGGCGCTGGACCTCCGCCGGAGTGCGCGCCGGAGGCTCGTCGTGACCGCGGCCAAGGTCGCGGCGTGCGGCGCGGCGGTCGGGTTCCTCACCGGGTTCCTCGGGGTGGGCGGTGGCTTCCTCGTCGTGCCCGCGCTGGTGATCGTGCTGCGGATGCCGGTCGGACTCGCGGTGGGCACGTCGTTGCTCGTGATCGTGCTGAACTCGGTGTCCTCGCTGGCCTCGCGGTTCGGGGACCTGCACCTGGACTGGCACGTGGTCGCGCCGTTCACGATCGCCGCGGTCCTCGGCACGTTCGTCGGCAAGCTGGTCGCAGACAAGCTGTCGGGGGACACGCTCACCCGGGCCTTCGCGATCCTGCTCGTCGCCGTCGGGACCGTCGTCGGCGTGCAGAGCCTGGTCGCCCTGTGAACGCCGACGGCTGGGACGAGCGCTACGCCGCGACCGCCCTGCTGTGGTCCGCCGGGCCGAACCGCACGGTGGTGGACGAGGTGGAGGGGCTGTCCCCGGGTGCCGCGCTCGACCTCGGGGCGGGCGAGGGCCGCAACGCGCTGTGGCTGGCCGAGCAGGGCTGGACGGTGACGGCGGTCGACTTCTCCGCAGTGGGGCTGGACAAGGCACGTGCCGCGGCCGAACGGCGTGGTGTCACTCTCGAGACCGTCGTCGCGGACGTCACCGCCTACCGGCCGCGGCGGGCCTATGAGCTGGTTCTCCTGGCCTACCTGCAGCTGCCGTGGGAGCAGCTGGCGGGCGTGCTCGCCACCGCCGCGGCCGCGGTCGCTCCGGGCGGGGTGTTCCTGCTGGTCGCCCACGACGCGAAGAACCTGAGCGAGGGCGTGGGCGGGCCGCCCGACCCGGCGGTGCTGCAGACCCCCGAGCAGGTCGCCGCTGCGCTCACCGGTCTGCGGGTCGAGCGCGCCGAGCGGATCCGGCGGCCCGTCGAGGTCGACGGCGAGACGCGCTACGCGATCGACACCCTGGTCCGCGCGAGCGCCCCGGCCGGCTGAGGAACGCGCCACCTCCGCCGGCCCCTGTGATCGGTGGTGCCGGAGGGCGTGCGGCTCGTCCAGCAGGTCTCGGTCCGTCGCGCCCGCTTCGAGGACGTCCTCGGGTTCTACCGTCGGTTCCGTGTCCCGAGATCCGCCTCGACAGGATCGTGTCGCACGGCAACTCGATCGGGTGTACTTCTACGATCCCGAGGGCATTCGCTGCGAGGTCCACTCGCCGACGGGCGCCTGGGTGGAGCAGCACTGCGCATCCGCTCTGAGCAGCAGTGGAGGGACGTCGAGATGAGGTTCGTACGCTATGCGACGGAGGGTGCGGCACGGGTCGGCCTGATGGACGGCGACGTCGTGCGGGTCCTCGACGGCGTCTCCGACCTGCTGCCGCTGATCGAGGCGGGTGGCTCCGCCCTCCGGGACACCGGAGCGGCCGCGCGGCGGCACGGAGCCGGGGTCCCGCTCGAGGGCCTCGTCCCCCTCGCCCCGATCGCCACGCCTCCGACGTTCCGCGACTTCTACGCCTTCGAGCAGCACGTGCGGGCGGGACGGGCGTCGCGCGGCCTGGAGATGGACCCAGACTGGTACGAGCTGCCGGTGTTCTACTTCTCCAACCCGTATGCGGTGACGGGGTGCGGTCCGGTGCCCATGACGCCGGGGACGGAGCGTTTCGACTTCGAGCTCGAGGTGGCCGCCGTGGTCGGAGGCCGGGGCCGGGACCTGACGGCGGGTGAGGCGGACGTGCTCGTGGCCGGCTACTGCGTGCTCAACGACTGGAGCGGGCGGGACGTTCAGCACCGCGAGATGGCGTTGTCGATGGGGCCGGTGAAGGGCAAGGACACCGCGACCGGGCTCGGGCCCTACTTCGTGACGCCGGACGAGATCGCCGACTTCCGCGAGGGGAACGGATACCGCCTCGAGATGACCTGCAGCGTCAACGGCGTGACGTACTCCAAGGCCGTGTGGTCGGACGTCTACTGGTCCTTCGGCGAGATGATCTCCTACGCCTCGCGCGGCACCGAGGTGCGACCCGGCGACGTCATAGGCTCAGGCACCTGCGGGACCGGGTGCATCCTGGAGCTGTCCCGCACCCACGACTCCGCGACGTACCCGTGGCTGAAGCCCGGTGACGAGGTCGTTGCCTCGATCGAGGGCCTCGGGAGCCTGGTCAACACCGTCGTCGAGCCCGCCGCCGTCATCCCGCTGCGACCCGGGGGCTGACCATCCCGACGTGCCCGACATCGGCCGGCCGTCGCAGAGACCGAGCTGACCCGGCTTCCAGCTGATCCACCTGCACGGCGACGCCCCTGCCGACCTCGGACCCGAAGACGGGCGGTCGCGGACCGCTGGGTGTGCGAGTGGCGTCGGGATCGAGCCGGTGGGCCCGGAGTAGTGGGGCGATGCCGGCCGGCGCGCCGGCCCGTCGTGGTCCACTGTCTCGGACAACGTGGCCGGCTCGACAACGTGGCCGGCTCGACAACGTGGCCGGCTCGACAACGTGGCCGGCTCGACAACGTGGCCGGCGAGCGCGATGCGCTCCTCCGCTGCCTGGTTGGCCCGACGACTGGAGACCCCGTGACCGAGCCCGAGGACCTGGCCCGCCGACGCCGTGCGGTCCGCGAGGCGATCCTGGGCGGACCGCGGGCGGCAGGGCCCCAGCACTTCGACCTGGTGGCCCCGGACGGCACGCTGCACGGTCCGTTCGAGCTCATGGTCGAGGTGCCCGGGGTGGGCGGCCCGCTCCAGGCGCTCGGCGCCGCGATCCGCTACGAGACGTCGCTGACCGGGCGTGAACGCGAGATCGCCGTTCTCGTCGTGGCCCGCGTGACCGGGAGCGCCTTCGAGCGCTACGCCCACGAGCGCATCGGCAGGGCGATCGGTCTCACGGAGGACGAGATCGAGGCACTGCGGCGGGGGCGGCCCGCAGTCGGCACTCCCCGGGAACAGGAGATCGCCGCCTTGAGCGCACACCTCGCCACTCGCCCCGAGCTAGCGGCCGCCGACCGGGCGGAGCAGGCTCCGAACCTGGACGACCAGACGGTCATCGAGGTCACCGTGCTCGCCGGCTACTACCGGATCCTCGCCCAGATGATGGAGCTGGCCGGGATCGGCGCCCCGCCGTCGTCGCTCGGGTAATCCGCCAGGCGGATGACCATTCGAGGAGCAGAACACCTCTGTCGGCAAGGGGTACGAGGGGTCCGGTGGCAGTGCCTGCCGCCTGCCCGACCAGCGGTTCCGGCCGGGCGGCGGCGTGGGGGCACCGAGCAGGCGGTGAGTACGCGAAAGGCGCTGGAGGTCGAACTCGACCGAGTCCGCGAGGTCGGGCCGGTTCACGGCCGGCCGCGCTGGTCCTTGGCACGTCGACCGCACCGCGCGATGCCGCGGACCATCGAGCCGCGAGACGAGTGTGGTGCCCCCGCGGCGCCTACCGCTTTGCGTCCTCGGCGATGATCGCCGCGAGCTCGACCGCCGTGCCCGGCGTCCACCTCAACCGTACGGGAGGCGTAGCTGGCGAACCCGCGCTGGAGGGCGACCGAGAACTGCTTGTCCTGCAAGGTGAGCACGTAGGTCGACGGGTGCTCCTGCCAGCCGAGGGCGGTCGCCTTCTCGGCCGGGGTGCCCAGGGCGTGCCGGCCCATGCGGTCGAGGGCGGGGGCGGCCTGCTCGTCCGTCGCGTCGTGGTAGAGCGTGCTGCGGGCGCCCCCGGGTGGGGATAGCGGTGCCGTCCTCCGCAGGGACCAGGCTCGCCGAGAGGTCCCCGGCGGGAACGGGGTCGCGCGCGAGAACGTCGCCGATCGCCTCGCCGGCCTGCGGTAGCACGGCACAGACGTAGACGAGCCGGGCGACGTCGGGGTTGTCCGCGGCCGCGCGCGTGATCACGGCCCGCCGTAGGAGTGCCCGACGAGCACGGCCGGCCCGTCGAGCGCAGCGAGTGCGTCCCGCACCACCTGGGCGTCCGAGTCGAGGGTGCCCTCGGCCGACCGGCTCGTGAGGTCCACCGTCGTGGCGCGCACGCCGTGCCGGTCGCGCTCGGCGACGACCTCCTCCCAGACCCATGCACCGATGAAGGCGCCGTGCACGAGCAGTACGGGTGCAGTCATCATCGTCGGCGGCTCAGCGGCCGCGGTGTGGGTGGGCGGACGTCGTCCGGTCGTTGTGGTCAGGCCCCTGAGGAGCGCCCGTCCCTGCGGCGGACGGGGGAGGAGCGGCACGGCAGTCGGTCAACGTCCCGGATCGTGTGCCCACACCCCGAGGAGCGTGGGGAGCAGCGACGGGGCCCGAGCGGTGTGCCGCGGGTCCGCGTGACCGCCGGGCAGGACCCGGCTCCGACGGAGCGCACACGCCGTCCGCCTCGCCCTCCCGGCTCGTGCTATCACTTTGCGGTGGGCGCGAGGCCGGGTCGTGACGACGCCGAGCACGGCGTGCTGCGCCTCGCCCTGGCCACCTCCACCCTGCACAACTCCGCCGCCTTCGGCTTCTCGATCGCGATCACCGGCTCCTTCGGCGTGGTCCAGACCGTCGTCGGCTCGCCGGCCGTGCTCACGATCCTGGTGTTCGCGGTGTCGGCCGCGGCCGCCCTCGGGCTCGTCGAGGCGGTGGTGACGAACGGGTTCCGCGTGCGGGTGAAGGCGGTGCCGGCCGAGGTCACCATGCTCGCCACGGCACAGAACCTGGTGTCGGTCGCGCTGGCGATCCTCGCGGTCACCGGGGTCGCGGTGCTGCTGCGCAGCTGGGCCGCGTGGCCGGTCGGAGGGGCGACCGCCGCGCTGGTCTACCTGTTCGCCGAGAGCGCCGAGATGGTGCTCGCCGAGGTGGTGCAGCGGCGCCGCGGCGACCCCGAGGCCGAGAGCGAGGAGGGATGATCCCGCCGGAGGCCCTCGGGTGCGGCCCTCAGCCGGTGGGTCCGTACGCCGCCGCGACCTCCTCCGGTCCCACCCAGCGGCTGTAGGTCGGGCCCTGCGGCCAGCCCGGCGGGGAGTCCTGCCACACCTCCTGGCGACCGTAGGGCAGCAGGTCGACCAGGGCGAACAGGTAGCTCAGCTGCTCGGTGCCGCGGCCGTTCGTGTGCCAGGTCCGGTAGACGGTGTCGCCGTCGCGCAGGAACACGTTGACCGCGAACCCGCCGCCGGGTGGGGCCCCGACGTCCGAGCCGAACGGGCTGGTCGCCGTCGAGTACCAGGTCATCGTGTTGCCGACCCGGCGCTTGTAGGCGAGTGCCTCGTCGATCGGGCCCTGGGTGACGACGACGAAGCGGGCGTCGAACTTCGCCAGGCCCTCGAGGCGGGTGAACTGGGAGGTGAAGCCGGTGCAGCCGCCGCACTGCCACTCCGCCCCGTCCTCCCACATGTGGTGGTAGACGATCAGCTGCGGAGCGTCGCCGAAGACGTCGACGAGCCGCACCGGCCCGTCCTCGCCCTCCAGCACGTAGTCGGGCATCTCGACCATCGGGAGCCGCCGGCGCTTCGCGGCGATGGCGTCGAGCTCCCGGGTCGCGGCCTTCTCCCGCACGCGCAGCGCGGCGAGTTCCTTCTCCCATGTCGCGGCGTCGACGACGGGCGGCAGTGCGGACGCAGTCATGGATACTCCTTCGGGACCGGGTGTACCCCGGGGCAGACCGTGCGGCGGCCGCGAACTCATCGGCGGCGTGGCGCCCGGGGTCGCCCGACCCCCGAGGGGGATCCGGACAATTCGGGCCGGGTCGGGTAGCGTGGCGCGAACAGGGGAGTATCCCGGCACGCGTACGTCGTCAACACGATCGAGACCGACCTCGATCCGGCGCGCTCGGCCCGTCCGCGGGTGGGGGAGACCTGGTCGGCTCGTCCTGCCCCGGAGGCTTAGTGGACATCCCCGTCTGGGTCTGGCTCGTCACCGTCGGCGTCACGATCGTCTTCTTCGTCGTCGAGTTCCTGGCGCACGTGCGCACGCCGCACGAACCCACCATCCGTGAGTCCGCCCTCTGGTCGGCGTTCTACGTCGGCCTCGCGCTGCTGTTCGGCGTGGGGATCGGCCTGGTGAGCGACTGGGACCACGGCGGCGAGTACTTCGCCGGCTACCTCACCGAGAAGGCGCTCTCGGTGGACAACCTCTTCGTGTTCCTCCTGGTGATGACCGGCTTCGCGGTGCCGCGTGCCTACCAGCAGAAGGTGCTGCTCATCGGCATCGTGATCGCGCTGGTCATGCGCGGCGGGTTCATCGCGGTCGGGGCCACGCTGATCGCGAACTTCTCCTGGATCTTCTACCTCTTCGGCGCGCTGCTGCTGGTCCTCGCCTGGCGTCAGCTGCGGCACGACGACGGGGAGGACCCGGGCGACAACGCCGTCACCCGCTGGTCGCGCCGGGTGCTGCCGGTGACGGACGACTTCCACGGGGACAAGCTGCTCACGCGGGAGAACGGGCGGCGCATGGTCACGCCGCTGTTCGTCACCGTCGTCGCGATCGGCGTCGTCGACCTGATCTTCGCGGTCGACTCGATCCCGGCCATCTACGGGCTCACCGAGGAGGCGTACATCGTCTTCACGGCGAACGCGTTCGCGCTGATGGGCCTGCGCCAGCTCTACTTCCTGCTCAGCGGTGTGCTCGCGCGCCTGGTCTACCTGGCGCAGGGGCTGGCCTTCATCCTGGCCTTCATCGGGGTGAAGCTGATCTTCCACGCGCTGCACGTGAACGAGCTGCCCTTCGTCAACGGCGGCGAGCCCCTGCTCTGGGTGCCGGAGATCCCCACGTGGCTCTCGCTCGTCGTCATCGCCGCGACCATCGCGGTGGCCACCGTCGCGAGTCTCGTGAAGACCCGTGGCCGGCTGCCGGAGAACGCGTCCGACGGCGGCGCGGACCGCTCCTCCGAGCAGCAGCACCGGCGCTGACGGCTACCCCTGGGCATGCGCCTGGATCACCACCTCGTGCCAGGTGATCACGCTGTCGCCCTCCTGCAGTCCCTCCATCCGGGCCCGGGTCTCGGCGAACGTCTCGTCCTCGTGCCAGGCCTGCCAGTCCGCACGGCTCTGCCAGGTCCCGACGACGACGCGCCGGTTCTGCCCGTCCAGCGGGATGAGGAGCTGCCCGCCCACCCAGCCGGTCCGGTCCTGCGCGGCCGCGAGCCGGTCCCGCATCGCGCCGTCCCACTCGGGCTCGCTCCCGCGTTTCAGGGTGATCTCGGTGACGACGGTCATCATCTCGACTGCTCCCTCGGTCCCGGTCCTACAGGTACCTCCCGTCCGCGGTGACCCTGGTCGAGGAGGGCGGGTGCGTCCTGGGGTCGTGCCCGCCGTCCTCGGGCTCGTGTTCGAGCACGTCGCGCTGGCTCGGCAGGAGCACGGTGTCCCGGTTGTGCAGGGCCAGGGCGCGGGCGTAGCGCCGGGCGATGTCGGGCATCGGGGTGTCGGTGGCGCCCACCCCGAACACCGTGCCCGCGTAGTCCAGCGGGCCCAGCAGATCCCGGATGCGGTCCCGGTCGTCCGGGGCGACCAGCTCGGCCGGGTCGCCACCCGCGAACCAGCCCATCGGCACGAACGTGCCGGCCGGGACGCGCGTGTTCACGTGCACCACGGCGTGGAAGTCGATCTCCGCGCCGATCTCGACGCGAGCGCCGTTGAACACCACGGCCCCGGTCGCGATCCGGCTGTCCCCCTCGATCACGCAGCCGGTCAGGGACGCGTGCGGGCCCACCAGCACGTGGTCGCCGAGCCGGGCCGGGTGCCGGGCGACGCCGCGGACCACCGCGTTCTCCATGATCACGCTGTGGGCGCCGATCTCGACCGGTCCGCCCTCGGCCGTGATCACGGCGCCGAACAGGACCCGGCTGTGCGGGCCGACGGTCACGTCCCCGCACAGCACCGCGTTGGGTGCGATGTAGGCGGACTGCGCCACCCGCGGGCTCTGCAACCGGTGCCGGACGAACACCGCGTCGCGGCCCACCGGCCGTGGGGGTGGCTGGTACTCCTCGGCCATGTCGGCCTCCCGATGGACGCGGAACGAGCCGGGACCGGCGTGACCCGCCGGCGCGCCCCGGCCGGACCCTGCCGGTTCTCGAGCGGAGGGCCATTGTCCTCGGGTCCCTCGGGGCCGACAAGGTGCGGACCCAGGGCGCCGTGCGGGCCGCAGGGCTCCGTCCGGTGTCAGTCCCTGCGGTAGGCGGGGGCGCGGTGCGGCGCCCGGCGCGGGGCGCTGGCCAGCAGGGGGCCGGTGCGGGGCGGCACGACGACGGAGAGCACCACCACGCTCGTCGACCGCCCGACCGACGGAGACCGGTTGAGCGCGAGCAGCGCCTGCTGGAGGTCCTCGTGCGAGGAGGCGGCGAGCCGGCAGAGCACGTCGGACGAGCCGGTGGTGGCATAGGCCTCGAGGACGGCGGGCTGGGCGGCCAGCTCGGCGGCGACGTCGTCGAGCGCGCCCTGCGCGATCTCGAGGCTGACGAAGGCCTGGACGCCGTGCCCGGCCGCGGCGAGATCCACCTCCGGGCCGTAGCCGGTGATCACGCCCGCACGCTCGAGCCGGTCGAGGCGCGCCTGGACGGTGCCGCGGGCGACCCGCAGCGTGCGTGCGAGCTCGAGGACCCCGACGCGCGTGTGCTCGCGCAGGGCGGCGAGCAGGTCGACGTCGAGCGCGTCGAGTTCCATGTGGGCGGACTGTACAGCTCACGGCCCGGTCGACGGGCCGGGATGGGCTGATCGGCCAGCTGGGATCGGCGCCGTTGCGATCAGTCCGGGTCCGGAGTGTCCTACGTGTGCAGCTGTGCGCAGCGCCGCCCCGAGGAGGCCGTCGTGAGCATCGACCACACCCTCACCAGCCAGGAGCGTCTCGCCGACCTGGATCTCGACCAGCTCCGCCGGCTGGTCGGCCTCGTGGAGCACGACCACGAGGCCGACCCCTTCCCGGTCACCGGCTGGGACGCGGTGGTCTGGGCCGTCGGCAACGCGACCCAGACCGCGCTCTTCTACCAGCTGGTCTTCGGGATGGAGCTGGTCGCGTACTCCGGTCCGGAGACCGGCAACCGCGACCACCAGGCCTATGTGCTGCGCTCCGGCGCCGTCCGGTTCGTCTTCCAGGGGGGCGTCGACCCGGCGAGCCCGCTCCTCGATCACCACCGGCGCCACGGCGACGGCATCGTCGACATCGCGCTCGAGGTGCCGGACGTCGACCGCTGCGTCGCGCACGCCCGTGCGCAGGGCGCGACGATCCTCGTCGAGCCGCACGACGTCGCCGACGAGCACGGCACCGTGCGCACGGCCGCGCTCGCCACCTACGGCGAGACCCGGCACAGCCTCGTCGACCGGTCCCGCTACACCGGCCCGTACCTGCCCGGCTACGTCGCGCGCACGTCGACCCGCGTGCAGCCCGAGGGCGAGCCGCGACGGCTGTTCCAGGCGCTGGACCACGTGGTCGGCAACGTCGAGCTCGGCCGGATGGACGAGTGGGTCGACTTCTACCACCGGATCATGGGCTTCACGAACATGGCCGAGTTCGTGGGCGAGGACATCGCCACCGAGTACTCCGCGCTGATGAGCAAGGTCGTCGCCTCGGGCGACCACCGGGTGAAGTTCCCGCTCAACGAACCGGCCGTGGGCCGGAAGCGCTCGCAGATCGACGAGTACCTGGCCTACTACGGCGGCCCGGGCGCCCAGCACCTCGCCCTGGCCACCGACGACATCGTGCGCACGGTCGACGTCCTGCGGGCGAAGGGGGTCCGGTTCCTGGACACCCCGGCCTCGTACTATTCCGACCCCGCGTTGCGGGCCCGCATCGGCGAGGTCCGCGTGCCGATCGAGGAGTTGCAGACCCGCGGGATCCTGGTCGACCGGGACGCCGACGGCTATCTGCTGCAGATCTTCACCACGCCCCTCGGCGACCGCCCCACCGTGTTCTTCGAGCTCATCGAGCGGCACGGCTCGCTGGGGTTCGGGAAGGGCAACTTCAAGGCGTTGTTCGAGGCCATCGAGCGGGAGCAGGCCCGGCGCGGCAACTTCTGAGCCGCCGTGCGACCTGCCCGCCCGACCCCGCCCGACCACCGGCGGCGGCCGAGCCCTACGCCTGACCGGTGAGCGCGCCCGCCGCCGGGCCGATCGGGGGCACCCACTCGCGGATGTCGGAGGAGGCGACCACACCCGCCGTCGTGAAGGGGTCCTTGTCCGCGATCGCCTGCACCGCCGCCTTGTCCTCGGCGCGGAAGACCAGCAGGCCGCCCGGAGCCTCGCCCGGCGCCCACGCCCCGGCGACGAGCAGCGTCCCGTCGTCGACCAGCTCGCGCAGGAAGTCGCGGTGGGCGGGGCGGGTGGCGTCCCGCAGCTCGGCGTCGTCGGTGTAGGTGTAGATCAGGGCGAAGGTCGTGGCCATGCCGCCGATCCTCGCACGCGGGCCCCGCGCGGGAGGACCCTGCGCGGGGGATGACGCGGGTGCCGGCCCCGGAAGGGCGATGCCGTGAGGAACGCATCCAGCAGGCCGGCCGCCCGCTGGCGGTGCAACGAGCGAGTCCTGCCCCGGATACTGGTTCGTCCGGCTCGTCGATCGGACGAGGGACGGCGGGCCCGGACGCGTGCCCGGCCCCGTCGTCGTCCTCGCACGCCCCGCAACCGCCCGGTCGTTGACCGAGGCGCCGTCGTCCACAACTCTCCCGGTGCCGGTGCCGGTGCCGACGCCGACGCCGTCGCGGTCCCGGCCGCGCTCGACCGATTGCCGAGGTTCCGACGCGCGCCGGACCTCGCCGCGCTGGCCGCCCGGGCGCACCGGGCGCTGTCCGAGGTGCACATCGCCGGCGTGGACACGAACCTCGAGGGGGCGAGCCTCGGCATGCCGACGCCGGGGTCGACGTCGTGGCTCACCGTTGGGCCGGCTCGGAGTCGTCGACTTCACGTACGGGGGGCACGACGAGTACCGGCAGGTGGGCGTGGTGCAGCACCGCCATCGCTGTGCTGCCCAGCAGGACCTCGCGCAGCGCCGAGCGCCCTCGTGAGCCCACGACGATCACGCCGGCACCCAGGCTCCGCCCGTTCTCGATCAGGACGCGCGCGACGGCCCGGCCCCGGCCGGGCATCGGTGGCGGTTCGGGCGCGAGAACCGTCCTCGCCACGGCCGAGGGCATCGTGACCGGCGGAGCGCACGCGGGCTCCGCCCCGACGGACACCGCGATCATCTCCCGATCCGGGAACAGGGCGGACGCCGTCGCCGCCGCGGCCCGGGCGCCCGACGAACCGTCCCAACCGAGCACGACCGAGCCGGCGTCGGCCTGCGACCGGTCGTCGCTGACAAGCGGATGGGGCACCACCAGCACCGGGTGGGTGCTGTGGTGGACGAGCAGATCGGTGAAGCTGTTCATGAGCGCGTTCGGCCCGGTCAGGCCCCGGGTCCCGACGAGCAGGACATCGGGACCCACCTCTTCGGCCAGGCTCGCGAACCGGTACCCGTCGCCGCCGAAGCTGCGCCGCACGACCGCGTCGGCGGTCCACCCCACTGCCTCTGCCTGCACGACAGCGGTCCTGACCAGGCGGTCGGCCTCCGCGGCCCCTTCGCGTTCGAGCAGGTCGACGAGCTCACCGGCGGTGCCGGCGACGAGTGACAGCCGGTGGCGCAGCGGTGGGCTGGCGAACGGCGGGGTCCACAGATGCGCGACCGTGGCCTCGGCCGAGGGCAACAACCGGGCCCCCACCTCGATGGCCGCGAGAGCGGCCGGGGATCCGTCGTAGGCGATCAGGACGCGCATCTGCAGAGGGCTCCTTTCTGCCCGGAGCTCGTTCGGGTTGTCGTCGGAGGCGTGCGCTCGGCCTAGTCCGCCCTCGGCCCGGGCTGTCGCGTCCCGGACGTCCCGGCCCGCCGTGCTGCGCGGCTCGCGGGTGGTCGCGTCGCCGTCATGGGCCGCCCTGGCGACCGATCACGGCACGGTCCTCGTCCGCTGCGCCACTCCCGGCCGGTGGTACCGGCCGTCCGGCCAGCAGGACGGGAACCGGGGAGCGTTGGGTCAGGGACCGGGCGACGCTGCCGAGCAGCCGGTGGGACAGGCCCCGGCCTCGGCGGCCGATGACGAGTGCGTCGGCCTGTTCGGTCGCCGCCGCCTCGAGCAGCACGAGGTCGGGCTGCCCGCAGAGAACCTCGAGCACCGGCGCGGGGCCGTCGGCGGGCAGCCAGGCCGCTCGCGTGGCCAGAAGCTCGTGCAGTTGGTGCTGGCGGGCTGTGTCGGTGAACTCGGCGACGTCCGGGTCGGCGACGGCGGCCAGGACGATGCGGGTGTGCGCGGGGTGGAACAGCCGGCCCGCGTCGCGTACGGCCTGGTCGGACTCGATCGACCCGTCGACCGCCACGAGCACGGTCGTCCGTCCGGCGACGACGGGCCCCTCGGACGAGGCGGAGCGTTCGAGCACCCGGCTGGATCGTCGGCCTCGTTCCATGGCGATGGGGACGAACAGCGGGCCCAGCGCCGCTCCCAGGAAGTACCAGGTGGGGCTGTGGTACCCGTGCCGCCCCAGGAACAGCAGCGCCGAGCCGAGCCCGAGCAGCAGCCACAGCAGCACGACGAGGAGCACGAACGACGAGGTCGACATCGGGACCCTTCGGAACGGTCGAATCGGGCAAATCCACCCTGCCATCGTGATCCCGAGTGTTCCAGGGGCGACGGTGCCGCGCGCACGGGACGTTCGACCCGATGAGGACCGGCACGGGTGTCGCGGTCCCACGCCGACGGGCTCTCCCGGGTCGCGAGCACCGTCCGCCGCGACGGCCCCTGCTGTGGCCCACGGTCCTCCATTCGAGTGGTGCGGACACGGCGAGGGGCGCGGTGTGGGGGTGTGCCGGTGTGTACGTAGTTCTCCCCGCTGTGCACGGCGCCTCCGGGCGCGGACCCTCGTCCGCATGACGATCCGCCCGGTTCCCGCGGCGGCCCGGCTCACCGGGACGGCGCCGGAGATCCCGCCGCACGACCGGGTCCGTTTCCGGACCGCGGCCCATCACGCGCGCCGGCTCTACCCCGGCTGCGTGGGCGAGCTCCTGCACCGGGAGCTGCTCGCCTACGCCGAGTTCGGGCACCTCTTCGACCGTGAGGCCCTGGTGCCGCGGCTCGCCACGGAGATCCTGGCCTGCCCGCTCCGTCCCGCGCACGAGCATCAGCCGGGGGCGTAGGCACTCCGGTCCGGCGTCCCGGCGCCGTGGAGGGACGCGGCGTCGCGGTCGAGTGGGATCCGACGGGGGAAGCAGAGCACCTGTTCGGCGCAGTCTGCTCGCGCAGAGTGACGAACTCGGCCGAGATCGCTCACGGACGAGTTATGGAGGTGATCGGCCGGGGTAGGCCGGTCTTTCGTCTCCCCAGTCAGGCCGACTCCCGAGAAAGAGGACGCTCCCCGTGTCGTTGGCCCCCTCCCCGTCTCGTCGTGCGCCCGCCACCGCCGACGATCCCCACGACCCACCGTGGTCGCGGCTGCACCACGTCGTCGAGGCCACGGCCCGGCGGACACCGCGGTCGGTGGCCGTCGACGACCACGGCGAGCTGTTGACCTATGCCGAGCTCGACGCACGGGCGGAGGGGCTCGCGCACCGGCTCCGCGAGCGCGGGGTGCGCCCGGGCGGCCGGGTCGGGCTGCTGCTCGAGCGGTCCTGGCGGACCTACGCGGCGCTCCTGGCCGTGCTGAAGGCCGGAGCCGCGTTCGTGCCGATCGATCCCGCGTCGCCCGCGGACCGGATCGGCTACATCGCCGACGACGCGGGTCTGGACCTGCTGGTCACGACGTCCGACCTCGCCCCCGGGCTCCGGGTGCCGGAACTCTGCGTCGACAGCGTGTCGCCCGTGCCGGCCGACGGGCAGCCCGCGGCCGGCACCCCACTGGACGGGGCCGCGGCCGACGGAGCCGACGGGGCCGGCGACCCCGTCTGCTACGTGATCTACACGTCCGGGTCCAGCGGCCGGCCGAAGGGTGTGGAGGTCGCCCACTCGAGCATCGTCAACTTCCTCCGCGTGGTCCCGGGGGTCTACGACGTACGTCCGGGCGACCGGGTCTACCAGGGCATGACGATCTCCTTCGACTTCTCGATCGAGGAGATCTGGCCCACCTTCGCGGTCGGCGCCACCCTGGTCGTCGGTCCGAACGACGAGCGACGCCTGGGCGCCGAGCTCGCCGACTTCCTCGACCGCAGCGGCGTGACCGTGTTCTACGCGGTCCCGACGCTGCTGGCCACGATCCCGCGGGACCTCCCGGCCGTGCGCGGGCTGATGGTCGGCGGCGAGGCCTGCCCCGCCCACCTCGTCGAGCGCTGGGCACGTCCGGGCCGCCGCATGCTGAACACCTACGGGCCCACCGAGGCCACGGTGACCGCGACCTGGGGCGAACTGCTGCCCGGGCGCCCCGTGACGATCGGCCGCCCGATGCCGACCTACACGATCCACATCCTCGACGAGGACCTGCGCGAGGTCGCCGGCGGTGCCGCGGGCGAGATCTGCATCGGCGGACCCGGCGTCGCGCGCGGCTACGTCGGGCTGCCGGAGAAGACCGCCGACCGGTTCGTGGAGTTCCGGGGCGAGCGGATCTACCGCACCGGCGACCTGGGTCGTTGGGACACCTCGGGGGAGATCGTCTACCTCGGCCGGGCCGACGACGAGGTGAAGATCCGCGGGCACCGCGTCGACCTGGGCGAGATCGACAGCGTGCTGCTCGGGGACCCCGCGGTCGGCAGCGCGGTGGCCGCGATGCTCGGCGACGAGCTCGTGGCCTACGTGACCACCGAAGGCGTGACCACCGAAGGCGTGACCACCGAAGGCGTGACCACCGAAGGCGCGGGCGGTCCGGACGACGGGCTGCGCGAGCGCCTGCACGCCCGGCTGCGGGACCGGGTGCCCGACTACATGGTCCCGGGGTACCTGGAGGTGCTCCCGGAGCTGCCGACGATGTCGAGCGGCAAGGTCGACCGCAAGCGCCTGCCGCCGCCGACCTCGCCCCGGCTCGTCACGATCACGGGCGCGGTGGTCGGGCCCGCGACCGCCGCCGAGGAACGGGTGCGCGACGCCTGGGCCGAGGCCTGCGGGATCGACCCGGCGCAGCTGTCGGTGACCGCGGACTTCTTCGCCGAGCTGGGCGGGCACTCGCTGCTCGCGGCCACCGCGGTCTCGCTGATGCGCGAGCGCGGGATCGCGACCGTCGCCGTCCGTGACCTGTACGAGAACCCCACGGTGCGCGGGCTCGCCGCGACCCTCCCCGACGCGGCCGCCACCATGCGCGCCGAGCCGGACACGACCTCGCCCCTGCGGTACGGCCTCGCCGGCACGGTGCAGGCGGGCGCGCTGTACGTGCTGCTGATGCTGCTGGCCGCACCGGTCGCCGCGATCTACGTCGCGGAGGACGGTCAGGTGTCGCTGGGGGTGCTGACCGCGATCGCCGCCGCCGCGACGGCGGTCTACCTCGCGACCCGGTGGGTGCTCGCCCCGCTGGGGGTCCGGCTGCTCGGCCGCGGGATCCGCCCGGGCCGGCACCGGTTGTGGGGGCGGGTGCACCTGCGGTTGTGGGCGTCGGACCTGCTCCTGTCCCTCACCCCGCTGCCGGTGCTGAGCGGGTCGGCGCTGCTGCCCGCGTTCCTGCGCCGGCTCGGGGCCCGGGTCGGGGCGGAGGCGCACATCGGGACCTCCTCGCTGTCCCTGCCGCAGCTGATCGACGTCGGCGGCGACGCCGGCATGGGGTACGGCGCGGCCCTGCGCCCGTGGGTCGTCGAGGACGGCCGGGTGGTCGTCGACCGGGTTCGCGTCGGTCCGGGGGCGTTCGTGGGGGCGGGGGCGATGCTGCAGCCCGGTGCCACGGTCGGCCGCGACGCGGTGCTGGGGGAGCAGGCGCTGCTGGCCGGTGAGGTGCCGGCCGGGCAGCGCTGGTCCGGGTCGCCCGCCGCCCCGGACCCGCGGCGCCGTGACGACGCGGTGGCCGAGCTCGCCGCACTGCCGCCGGCGCAGCCCTGGGGCGCGGCCGGCCGGCTCGGGACGTTCGCCGGGCTGGCCCTGCTCGACCTGCTGCCGATCCTCATGCTGGTCCCGACCCTGCTGCTGGTCTGGGGTGCGCTGCTCGAGTTCGGGCAGACCGTCGGCCTGCTCGCCGCGCTGTGCGTGGGGCCGGTGTTCGTGGTGACCGTCTGCCTGACGATCGCCGCCACCCGCCAGGCGGTGCTGCCGGCCACCCCGACCGGGATCCACCCCGCGCGCTCGACCCTCGGCGTGCGCAAGTGGGTCGCCGACAAGCTCCTCGAGATGAGCCTGGAGATCACGAACTCGCTCTACGCCACGCTCTACACGGTGCCGTGGCTGCGGGCCCTGGGTGCGCGCGTCGGCCCCGGCGCCGAGGTCTCCACCGTCGCGCACGTCGATCCCGACCTGCTGACCCTCGGCCGGGAGAGTTTCGTGGCCGACATGGCCAGCGCCGGCGGGGCCACGTTCCACCGCGGCTGGGTCTCCTTCCGGCGCACCGAGGTCGGCGAGCGGGCGTTCGTCGGCAACGCGGCGCTGCTGCCCCCGGGCGCGCGGCTGGGCCCCGGCTCGCTGGTCGGGGTGCAGACCGTGCCGCCGCCCGGCGGCGTGCCGGCCGACAGTGCGTGGCTCGGCTCCCCGGCGATGCATCTGCCCGCCCGCCAGGACAGCGGCGACTTCGCCGAGCGGATGACCTTCCGGCCCTCGCGGTGGCGGGTCGCGGAGCGGCTCGTGATCGAGTTCCTGCGGATCTGCCTGCCCTCGTCGCTGATCGCGGTGGCGATCTACCTCTACCTGCTGGCGCTGTCGACGATCGCGGCCGTGGGCGCGCCGCTGTGGGGGGCGGTGCTCGTCGGGCCGCTGCTGGCGGCGCTGTTCGGGGTGCTCGTCACCGGTGCGGTCGCGGCGGTCAAGTGGCTCACCGTCGGCACCTACCGGCCGCGGGTGGAGCCGCTGTGGAGCCGGTTCGTGCGCCGCTCCGAGTTCGTGACCGGGCTGTACGAGGCCGCGGCGGTCCCGGCGATGCTGCAGCTGTTCCGCGGCACCCCGCTGCTCCCGCCCGCGCTGCGCCTGCTCGGGGCCCGGATCGGGCGCCGCACCTATCTGGCCACCACCTACCTCACCGAGTTCGACCTGGTCGAGATCGGCGACGACGCGGTGATCGGGCGGGACGCCTCGCTGCAGACCCACCTGTTCGAGGACCGCGTGATGAAGATGTCGACGGTGCGGATCGGTGCCGGGGCGACGGTGGGCGACCGGGCGGTCGTGCTCTACGACGCCTCGGTCGGGGACGGGACCGCGCTCGACCCGCTGTCGCTGGTCATGAAGGGGGAGACGCTGCCCGGTCGCACGCGCTGGCGCGGCATCCCCGCGGAGGGCGTGGTCGAGGAGCCGGCGCCCGAACGCCCCCGCTCCGCGGTGGTCCGGGACCTCGCGGCCTGATGCGGGCCCTCGTCTACCGCGGCCGGGCCGCGCGCCCGGCCGGGTGCGCCGAGGCCGTCGGCGCCCTGCTCGAACGGCACGGCCTCGAGGTGCGGTTCGTCGGGCGCCGCGGGCTCACCCCCGCGGCGCTCGCGGGGGCCGACGTCTACGCCCAACCCGGGGGCGGCACCCTCGCCCCCGCCTGGCGGCACCTGCGCGGGCGCCGGTCGGCGATCCGCGACTACGTCGCGGGCGGCGGGCGCTACCTGGGCTTCTGCCTCGGCGGGTACCTGGCGGGCGCCACCCCCGGCTTCGCCCTGTTCCCCGGCGACACCGACCGCTACGCCGGCTCGCCCGGCGCCGCGACCGCCGACACCGGCGACCTCGTGCTGCCGGTGTCCTGGCGCGGCCGCCGGCGCCCGGTCTTCTTCCAGGACGGCCCGCTGTTCCTCCTCGATCCCGGCGCGGACACCCGTCCCGGCGTCGAGATCCTCGCCCGCTATCCCGAGGGTGGCGTCGCGGCGCTGGCCTGCCCGTCCGGCGCGGGCCGGGTCGCGGTCGCCGGCCCGCACCCCGAGGCCGGGCCGGACTGGTTCGCCGACGCCGGCCTGCCCGTCCCCGACCCGCTGCCCACCGACCTGGGACACGACCTGATCGACGAGGTGCTCGCATGACCGCCGCCGCCACGAGCCGGACGACCGCGACGACCGGTACGGCCGGGTCCGCCCGGGCCCCGGGGAGCGCCGGCCGGCTGCTCGGCCTGGACGCGGCCCGCGGCGTCGCGGTGCTCGGCATGATGGCCGTCCACGCGCTCTACACCGTCACGGCCGAGGGCGCGCCGACCACGACGTACCTGGTCGCCGCGGGGCGGTCGGCGGCGATCTTCGGCGTGCTCGCCGGGGTCGGGATCGCCTTCACCACCGGACGACGCCGGGTCCGCCTGCGCACGCAGGGCCGTTCCGCGGCCGCCTCCCTGGCCGCCCGCGCCGCCGTCGTCCTGGTGATCGGGCTCGCCCTGGGTTGGGGGTCGGCGGAGATCGCGGCGAACATCCTCCCGTACTACGGGCTGATGTTCCTGCTGGCGATCCCGCTGGTCCTCCTCCCGACCGGCGCGCTGATCGGGGCCGCGACGCTGGTCGCGGCCGGGGTCCCGCTGCTCAGCCAGTGGGTGCGGCCGGGTCTGCCGGCCCCGTCGCTCACCAACCCGACGATCACGCAGCTCGTCACCGACCCGCTCGGGCTGCTCTCCGAGCTCGCCCTCACCGGGTACTACCCGGCCCTGCCCTGGCTGGCCTACCTCGCCGTCGGGATCGCGGTCGGCCGGCTGAGGCTCTCCGAGACCCGCGTCGCCGGGTGGCTGGCGGGAGGTGGGACCGCGCTCGCGGTGGTGGCCACGCTCGCGGCGCGCTGGGCGATGGGACCCCTCGGCGGCTACGCCGCGATCGCGGCCGCCACACCGCCCGAGCAGCTCGCGAGCGCCCCGACGGTGCCGGGCTTCGTCGCCGTCCTCCCGGAGGGCGTCACCCCGACGACGACCTGGTGGTGGCTCGCGACCGACGCCCCGCACTCCTCGACGCCGCTCGACCTCGCGCAGACGACCGGGTCCGCCCTCGCGGTGCTCGGCCTCCTGCTCCTGCTCGGCCGCCTCGCCCACCCGCTGGTGCAGGCCGTGCTGCGCCCGCTCGCCGCCGTCGGGGCACTCACCCTCAGTGTCTACGCGGTGCACATCGTGTTCCTGAACTCGCCGCTCGACATCTTCGACGCCGTCCCGGGCTACCTCGTCCAGGTCGTGGTGGCGACCCTCGGTGCGCTCGCGTGGCGGCGCGCCGTCGGCCGCGGCCCGCTCGAGTCGCTCGTCCGGGTGGTCGCGCGGGCCGCGCGACGTGCGGCGGCATGATCACGACCAGACTGCGTGCCGTGGGGATCGGCGCGCTGCTGGTGACGCTGCTCGCCGCGTGCACGACCCCGACGCCCGACCCCGCCCCGGACCGGCCCGCCCCGGACCGGCCCGCCC
Source organism: Pseudonocardia oceanicola (assembly GCF_047200735.1). Classification (NCBI taxonomy): domain Bacteria; kingdom Bacillati; phylum Actinomycetota; class Actinomycetes; order Pseudonocardiales; family Pseudonocardiaceae; genus Pseudonocardia; species Pseudonocardia oceanicola. The sequence goes on along the minus strand of NZ_JBJZON010000039.1, from coordinate 10,875 downwards.
CGGCGGAGGACCGGCCCCGGGTCGACGTCGCCTTCGACATGGCGCGCGACCTGTCCGCGGCGACCGGCACGGAGACCGTGCGGTTCGTCCCGGACCGGCAGGTGTGTGAGCTCGTCTTCCGGAACTGGCCGAACAAGCCCACCGCGGCGCGGGACGGCAACGCCCTGGAGATCACCGGCGCCCGCGTGGGGGACAGCGCCATCACGCCGCGGGTCGCGCCGGACCCGACCCTGGTCACGCTCCCGCTGCCCGGCTGCGTGCCCGCCGGCACCGCGGTGACCGCGGACTTGTCCTTCCGGCTGACGCTCGGGGAGGACTCGGGCGAGCGCCTCGGGTACTCGCCGGACACCGGCACGGCCTGGTTCGGGACGGCGTTCCCGCTGCTGGCGTGGGTGAACGGCGAGGGCTGGGTCCGCGATCCCGCGGCGGACATCTTCGGCGAGACCGTGACCAGCGAGGACGCCGAGCTGACCCTCGCCGTCACCGCGGCGGAGGGCCAGGCGGTCGTGGCGACCGGGACCGCGACGGGCACCTCGACTCCCGCACCGGGGCGCGTGACGCACCGCTTCACCGCCGACGCCGTGCGCGACGCCGCGGTGTCCGTGGGCGCCTACGACGTCACCACGCACGAGGTCCGAGGCGTGCAGGTGCAGGTCGCGACCCCGCGATCGGGCAGCCGCGCCTCCGGCCTCCAGTGGGTCGACGAGCTCGGCCTCGCCCTCGACGAGCTCGCCGGGCTGCTCGGCCCCTACCCCTATCCCGTCCTGACGGCGACGATCGTGCCCACCCAGACCGACGGCGTCGAGTTCCCGATGGCCCTGCAGTTCGCCGACGACCGGCGGGCCGAGATCCCGGGCCTGGTCGCGCACGAGCTCGCCCATCAGTGGTTCTACTCGCTGGTGGGCAACAACCAGGCGCGCGAGCCGTGGATCGACGAGTCCTTCGCGACCTGGGCCCAGGCCCTGGCCACCGACCAGACGGACCGCTACCGGCTCGAGCGGATCCCGCGGCGCCTGCGGGGCCACGCCGGCGAGTCGATGTACTACTGGGCGCACACCGGCGACTTCACCCGCTACGTGCGTGGCGTCTACGACCAGGGCGCCGCCGCCCTGCTCGAGGCCCGCCGCCGGGCCGGCGCCGACCGCTTCGACGCCGCCGTCCGTACCTACCTGCAGGACAACGCCCACACGGTCGCCCGGCCCGCCGACGTGGCGGCCGCCTTCCGCGACGTGCCCGAGGCGCTGGAGGCCCTCCGCGACGTGGGCCCCCTCCCGGCGGACTGAGCCGAGGACGCCCGCCGCCGGTCACCTGGTCTCACGTGGTCCGGGGCGCGCGAGCACCGGCGCCTCGGCTCGCCGGGGTGATGGCCCGCAGGGGCGGGTGACCGGTGTCAGGGGAGGGCGTACGGCTCCTGCGCGCCGAGCTTCGGGCCTCGTCCCGCGGCCGGTCATCAGGTCCGGTCGGCCGCCGGCAGCAGGAGCCGTCGCCCACGGACGGGATGGGCGACGCGGATCCGGACGCGGTCCCACGGATCCGGCGTGGCGTCGCCGGGCACCAGCACGAGCGGGCCCCGTCCCGGGGTGCGGCGCGCGGGCGGCTCCAGCACCGCCCGTTCCCGCACGCGCTCGCCGGTTCGCCGGTAGAAGCGCAGCTGGCTGCGCCGGCCGAACAGGCCCCAGCCGAGCCCGAACACCGGCCCGAGCCGCGGATCGGGTTTCCACCGCACGCTCGCCCGGAACTCCACCCGGCCCGACGCCCGGTGCTTGGCCACCCGGTAGAGCACGCGGCCGCGCTGCAGGTGCCCGTCGAGCGTCGCGTACGCCCACCCCCAGACCCGCCACCCGTCGTCGTCGGGGTGGTCGACCACCTCGGTGATCCGCACACCCATCAGGAAGCGCAGCGGACCGAACCGCCCGTCGAGCACGATGTCGCGCCCGAGCAGCTCCGAATCGCGCAGGTAGGCCGCGCGCAGCAGCTCGGGCGGCGTGAAGTCGTAGTCCCGCACGAGCGCCGTCGCACGCTCCCAGATCCCGCCCGGGACCGGGTCGCCCGGCGGCTCCGTCCCCAGCTCGTGCACGTGCTCGTCGACCGTCCAGCCGGCCTCGGCCTCCGGGTCGTCCGTGACCGTGCGCTCCCGCAGCCTCTCGACGACGGGGAGCAGGCCGCTCATCCGACGGCGAGCGCGGGGCTCGGGGTGGTGGCGTCGTCGACCAGGCCGTCGAGCAGGATCCGCACGCCCTCCGCGGTGCCGATCTTCGGCTCCCACCCCAGCTCCAGCCGGGCCCGGCCGGGGTCCATGACCGGCGTGCGTACGGCGACGTCGAACCAGCCCGGCGACAGGGCCAGGGCGTGCAGCCGGAACAGCAGCCCGATGACGATCCGTGCCAGGTCGTGCGGGACCGGGATCGGACGGGCGCCGATCAGCGCGGTGAGCTCGTGCGCGTCGAGCGCGTCGGCGGCGATGTTGAACGCGCCCCGGGCCCGGCGCTCGAGGATCGCGACGATCGCCCGGCCGAGGTCGTCGGCGTGCACGAACTGCAGGACGGTGTCGCTCGGGACCGGGAACAGCGGCACCTTCCCGGCGGCGAGCAGCCCGAACAGCGCCCGCGGCACCGTCGGCCCGAGGAAGAGCCGGGCCATCTCGCGGGAGGCGTCGCGCTGCACCACCAGCGTCGGGCGCACCCGCGCGACGGCCACGCCGGGGTTGTCCCGCTCGAACGCGTCGAGCATCCGCTCGGAGATGATCTTGTCGCGACTGTAGGCGGAGCGCGGCTGCCCGGTGACCGGCCAGCTCTCGTCGACCGGCCGGGCCGGGTCCTGCGGCGCGGACGCGTAGGCCCCGAGCGACGACGCGAACGCCAGATGGCCGACACCGGAGCGCCGGACCGCGCGCAGCAGGGCCGCGGTGCCGTCGACGTTCGTGCGCCGCAGCGCCGCCTCGTCGCGCACCGGCTGGATGGCCCAGGCGAGGTCGACCACCGCGTCGGCCCCGGTGAACACCTCGGTGAGCCGCTGCTCGGCGTCGACGTCGGTGAGGTCGATCGGGTGCCACTCCGCCCGGTCGTAGGGGGCCACGGTCGGCGGCGGGCGCCGGCACACCGCGCGGACCCGGACGCCGGGCACCTCCGCCAGCACCCGTAGCAGCCCGGTCCCGACGTTCCCCGACGCACCGACCACCACCACCGTGCGCTCGGGCATGACTTCCCGCTCCGGCATCGTGCTCCTCCCGTCCTCCGGGAAGGCATTGCCGGTTCGGGACCGCTCAACCCCCGCGCACCCGACGGGCCTGCGGACCGGGGCCGGAGCCCCTCATTCGGCCGCCGTTCTCAGCCCGCCGCGGCGACCTTCTTCCGGGTGCGCCGCTTCGGCTTCGCCGCCGATTCCGCCGCCGGTTGCGCGGTGGATCCCGTCGTGACTTCCGCGGGGGCTTCCCCGGCGCCTCCGGTCGAGGTCTCCCGCGTGGGTCGCGCGGCCGACGCCGTGCTCCCGCGATTCGCGTACGCCTCGCGCACGTGCGACGGGATACGCCCCCGCTCGGAGATCTGGAACCCGGCCGCGAGCGCCCACTCGCGAATGGCGGCGTTCTCCTCCCGGGTCTTTCCCGGGGCGGACACCCGCGCGTAGTTCCTGCGCCCGGCGCCGGACGAGGCCCGGCGGGCGGCGCCGACGAACGGCGCGAACGCCTCCCGCAGTTCCGACGCGTGCTGCTCGCTCAGGTCGATCTCGAATTGCCGGCCGTCCAGCGTGAACGTGACCGTCTCGTCCGCCCGACCGCCGTCGAGGTCGTCCACCAGGGTGATATTCGTCATCTTCGCCATCGTTCACGTCCGATCGCCGTACCCGCGGGTTGTTCCCGATTGTCCACGGATTCCCGGAAAAGTCGAGCACGCTCACGCAGGAGTGGTGATTCGGGCACCGCGAGTGCCATTTCGCGCCCGTTTTGACGCGATGCGCGACGTGAACCCGGACGCTTGGGCCGTCGCGCTGCTGCGGGTGGTAGTTGGTGGTCTCGATGACGGGCGCCCCGGGGGCGCCGGGACCCGATTCCCGCTCGGTGATCTACAGCACTCCCGGGTAGGCGCCGCCGTCGATGAGCAGGCTCTGCCCCGTGATGAACCCCGCCCGCGCCGAGCAGAGGAAGGCGCAGGCGCCGCCGAACTCGCCGGGGTCACCGAAGCGCCCCGCCGGAATCGCCGCGCGGCCCTTCGCGGCGACCTCCTCCGCGGTCACGCCCTGCTGCTCCGCCGTCCGGCGCTGGAGCGAGGCGAGGCGGTCGGTCGCGAAGGACCCGGGCAGGAGGAAGTTGATCGTGACGTTCGCGTGCGCCACCGACCGGGCGACACCGGCGAGGAAGCCGGTCAGCCCCGCCCGTGCGCCGCTGGACAGGTCGAGGCCGGCCAGCGGCATCTTCACCGAGCCCGAGGTGATGTTGACGATCCGGCCGAACCGCCGCTCCACCATGCCGTCGACGACCGACTGGACGAGCCGGATCGGCGTGGCCATGTTGGCGCGCACCCCGGCCAGCAGGGCGTCCTCGTCGACCTGCCGGAAGTCCCGCGCGGGCGGGCCGGCGTTGTTGGTGACCAGGATGTCCGCCCGGGGCACCGCGGCCAGCAGCCGCTCCGGCCCGTCCGGGGCGCCCACGTCGACCCCCACCGGGACGACCTCGGCCCCGGTTGCGGCGGTGATCTCGGCCGCGGCCCGTTCGGCGGCAGCCTGCTCCCGCCCGTTGACGACGACGGTGCAGCCGGCCCGGGCCAGCTCCTCGGCGCACGCCCGGCCCAGCCCCCGGGTGGAGGCGCAGACGACGGCGGTGCGGCCGGCGATCCCCAGATCCATTAGGCCGTGCGCCGCTTCGGGGTCGACCGGGCGACGGGTGCAGGCTCGCGGCTGACGCCCTCGCCGTAGGTGATCTCGGAGATGTGCATGCCGAAACGGCCGGGACGGCGGAAGTCCATGGGCCCCATCGTGCCCCCGCCGAGGTTCGCCCCCGGCGGGTGAGGTCCGCCCCGGCGGCGACCACGACAGTCGGTCCCCCGACGACAGCGAGGAGAGGCGGATCCATGGCAACCCTGACCGTCTGGAAGTTCGACGACCCGGGCGGCGCGCGGCGCGCGCTGGACCTGGTGGAACAGATGCAGAAGCAGGAGCTGCTGACGCTCGAGGACGCCGCCGTGGTGACGTGGCCCGCGGACCGCAAGAAGCCGAAGACCGAGCAGCTCCACAACATGAAGGGCGCGGGCGCGCTGGGCGGGAGCTTCTGGGGCCTGCTGTTCGGCCTGCTGTTCTTCGTCCCGCTGCTCGGCATGGCGGTCGGTGCGGCGATGGGCGCCCTGGCCGGCTCGATGTCCGACGTCGGTATCGACGACCGCTTCGTCAAGGAGGTCCGGGAGAAGGTCACGCCGGGCACGTCGGCGCTGTTCCTGATGACCTCGCGCGTCGTGCAGGACAAGGTGCTCGACGAGTTCCGCGGCACCCGGGCCGAGCTCATCTCGACGAACCTCTCCAACGAGCAGGAGCAGAAGCTGCGAGAGGTCTTCGCCGAGGAGCACGAGACCGTCTGAGGCGAGGTGTTCGGCGTGGCCTCCCCGCCATCGGCCCGGGCTTGGGCGTTCGAGGCGGTCCTGGCCGTGCTGTCGGACGACGTCAACGCCGAGCAGGGCACGGAACGGGCCCGCGCCGTGGCCGCCGCGGTGCTGGCCGAGGCCGGGGAGCCCGGTCTCACGGAGACGGTGGTGGTCCTCTCCTCGACGCTCGCCGAGGCGCTGGAGAGGATCGCCGCCGAACGCGGCCTCGTCGCGGCCGACCTGGCCGAGATCTGGTTCGTCGACTGACGGGAGGCCGGCCATGGCGGTCGGGACGGCGGAGGGCGCGCGCCCGGGCGCGGCGCGGCGGCTCGCGGCGGCGGGCGCCCTCCTGGCCGCGGTCGCCGCGATCGTGGTGGTGATCCTGGCGCTGCTGCAGAACCCGCTCCGACTCGTCGCCGCTCCGCTGCTGGTCGGCCTGGCGGTCGCCGCGGGCTGGACCGCGCTCGTCCGGCGCGGGGCCTGGCGGTTCGCGGCCTGCGCGATCGCCGTGCTCGCCCTCGCCGGCGTGGTCCTGCTCGTGGTGACCGCCTCACTGCTGCGCACGGTGGGTGTGGTCGTCCTCGTCCTGGTCGCGGCGGGCCTCGCCCGCGTCGCCCTCGGCCGCGACCTCGTGCGCGAGCCGTCGGGGCTGAGGTCCGTCCCGGCGGCCGCACACGGGGTGCTGCTGATGAACCCGCGCTCGGGGGGCGGGAAGGTCGCGCGGTTCGGGCTCGAGGACGAGGCCGTCCGGCGCGGCGTGACCCCGGTGGTCCTGGAGCCGGGCGACGACCTGCGCGCGCTCGCCGAGTCCGCGGTCGCCGAGGGCGCGGACGCCCTGGGCATGGCGGGCGGCGACGGGTCACAGGCCCTGGTCGCCGACGTCGCCCGGCGGCACGACATCCCGCTCGTGGTGGTGCCGGCGGGCACCCGCAACCACTTCGCGCTCGACCTCGGCCTCGACCGGGACGACGTCGTGGCCGCCCTCGACGCGTTCGGCCCGGCCCTGGAGCGGCGCATCGACCTGGCCGTGCTGGGCGACCGGGTGTTCGTCAACAACGCCTCGCTCGGCGTCTACGCGGGCGTCGTGCAGTCCGAGGGGTACCGCGACGCCAAGCTCGCGACGACCGCCCGCCTGGCCCCCGACCTGCTCGGCCCCGGCGCCGAGGGCGCGTCCCTGCGCTTCCGCGGCCCGGACGGCGAGGTCGGCGGCCCCGCGGCGATGGTGCTGGTGTCCAACGGCGACTACCGGCTGGACCGGCTCGACGGGTTCGGTACCCGGGCGCGGCTCGACGGCGGGGTGCTCGGCGTCGTCACGGTGCGGGTGGAGAAGGGTCGCGACGTGGCCGAGATGCTGGCGGCGCAGGCGACCGGACGGCTGCGCTCCTTCCGGGGGTACCGGCAGTGGAACACCCCGGAGTTCGAGGTCGACTCGGACAAGCCGCTGGTCGAGGTGGGGGTCGACGGCGAGGCGCTGCGGCTGCCGCCCCCGCTGCGGTTCCGGGTGCTGCCGGGCGCCCTCCGGGTGCGGGTCCCGGTCGGGTCGCCGGGCGCCGCGCCGGCCGCCGTCGCGCCCGCGGGACCCGGCGCGGCCGTCACGGGCCTGGTCCGGGTGCTGCGGGGGCTGCCCGCGCAGCGGGCCGGCGGAGGTGCCGGTACCGCGGGGAACCACGGCGGGTAGCGGAACGGAATCGCCCGTTCGGCGTCACCTGCTGCGTCTGCCGCAGGCCGTGAGCGGGACCTTAGTCCCGTTCTCCCGGGCCCGATGCTCGGCGCCGTGCCGGTCGCCCCGGTCCAACATGGAGCGCGCTCGCCGGTCAAGCAGCCCGCCGGCGCGCCCGGGGGGAGACATCATGCAGCCGGTGCCCGAGACGAAGATCAGCATTCCCGCCCGCCCGCCGCAGTTCGTCCCGCGGGTCGCGGTGCGGGCGGCGCTCGACCGCGTCGTCGACGTGGGCCTGGTCCGCGGGCCGGCCGGCTTCGGCAAGACCCTGGCCGTGGCGGACTGGGTGCGCACGAGCCCGGGACCCGGGACGGCGTGGGTCCGGCTCGACGCCGAGGACCGCGATCCCCGCAGGCTCTGGTCCGCCGTCCTGGCCGCCCTCGCCCGGTGTCCCACGGTGCCGCCGTCGAGCCGGCTCCGGGAGGGGCACGGCTGGCCCACGCCCGGTGGGCCGGAGTTCCTGGCCGCGCTGACCGCCGCGCTCGACGCCCTGAGCCGGCCACCGCGTCTCGTGCTCGACGACCTCGGCGAGCTGACCGGGGAGGCGAGCCTGCACGGCCTGCACACCTTCCTCCGCGACCGCCGCCCCGACCTGCCGGTGGTCCTGTGCGGCCGGGGCGAGCCGCCGCTGGGTCTGGCGCGGATGCGGGTGGCCCGGCGGCTGCGCGAGATCGGCGCCGACCTGCTGCGCTTCACCCCGGGTGAGGCCGTGGAGCTCCTCCACGGCACAGCCCCCGCACTGACCTCCGCCGAGGTCGCGGTCCTGCACGCGCGCACCGCGGGCTGGCCGGCCGCGCTGTGGCTCGCCGCCCTGGCCTGCGCCGACCCGGACGACCATGGTGCGGCCTCGGACTTCTCCGGCGAGCACCCGCTGGTCGCCGACTACCTGGACGGGGAGGCGCTGGCGGACCTCGACGCGACCGAGCTCGACGTGCTGCGGACGGTGGGGGTGGTCAACCCGGTACCGACCGGGCTCGCGGCCGTGCTGACCGGGCGGCCCGACGCGGGCGAGGTGCTCGATGCCGTGGAGCGCCGGACGGGACTGGTGCGCACCGAGGGTCGCGGGCGGGAGTCCCACCGGCTGGAACCGTTGTTGCGGGACCACCTGCTCGGGGAGCTGCCCCGGCACGCGGCCGGCGCCCCGGCGCGGCTCGAGGCGGCAGCGGCACGGTGGTACACCGCCGCCGGCCGTCCCGAGGCGGCGGCCGAGCACGCCGCCCGCAGCGGGGACGCGGTCGTCGCCACGGAGATCGTGCGCGACGCCGGGCCGACGCTGCTGCTCTCCGGGTGGCACCGCCCGTTGCGCCGCGCCCTCGACACCGCGGGTGAGGTCGCCCTCACCCACGACCCCGGGCTGGCGGCGCTCGCGGCGCTCACCGGCGCGGCGGCGGGCGCGCCACCGGCCGACCGTGCGCCCCGCTGGCCGGGGGACCCGTCCGCGGAACTGGCCGTGCTCCGCGCAGCGGCCGAGGAGCTCGGCGCGCTCCCGGCCACGCCCGGTCGCCACGACCCCGTGACGCCGCCCCGCGACCCCGCGCTGCGCGCGCTCGGGTTGCTCGCCGAGGCGGTCGGCGCCCTGCGCGAGAATGGCCCGGCGGTGGCGCGCCCGCTGCTCGCCCAGGCGATGGAGCTGGCGGAACGGCACGCCTTCGTCCACCTCGCGGTGCACGTCCTCACGCTGCGGGCGGTCGCAGCCGCCGTCGAGGGCGACGCGGCCGAGGCGCGGCGCGCCGGGGAGGCGGCGCTGGCCCGCGCGGAGCGCTCCGGGCTCCGGCACTCCGCGTGGGCGGCAGGGGCCGCGGCCGTCCTGGCCCACACCGCGCTGTGCCGCGCCGAGCCCGGCGATGCCCTGCGGCTGGCCGAGGCCGGGCTCGACCACACCGGGCACGGACCCACCGAGCTGCGGTTCGGCCTCGCCGTACTGCGCGCGGCGGCGATCGTCGACGTCGCGGGTGACGCCCGCGGCGACCGGGCCCGCGGCCTGGAGCTGCTCCAGCACGCCCGCGCCGAGCTGGGCGACCGACCGGTGGACCTGCGGGTCGCGGCCGTGGCGGCGCTCCTGGAGCACCGGGTCGCGCTCGACCTCGGTCATCCGACGGCGGCCCGCAGCGTGCACGACTGGTTGGTCGGGCGCGCCGGGGAGACGGCCGAGAGCGCCCTGCTGCGCGCGTGGACGGACCTGGCGGCGGGCCGGGACGAGCGTGCCCGCGCCGCCGCGCACCGCGCCCTCGCCGGGTGCGGGAGGCCGCTGCTCGGGGTGACGGAGGTCGAGGCGTGGCTGGTCGAGGCGACCCTCGCGGCGGCGGCGGGCGAGCGGCCCGCGGCCCGCGAGGCGCTGCAGCGCGCCCTCGCCCTGGCCGAGCCGCTGGATGCGCTGCGTCCCTTCGCGGGAGCGGGGCCGGAGGTGCGGCGACTGCTCGTGCAGCTGCACGGTGGCCCCGGGGCCGCGGGCTCCTTCGCCGGTGCCGCGCTCGCGGTCTCCGCGGCCCCGGCCACACCGGCGGCCGCGCTCAGCGAGCGCGAGCGGGCCGTCCTCGCGCTGCTGCCCTCGCTGCTGTCGCTCGAGGAGATCGGGACGGACCTGTCGGTCTCGGTCAACACGGTCAAGACCCACGTGCGGTCGATCTACGGGAAGTTGGGCGTGAGCAGCCGCCGGACCGCCGTGCTCGCCGGCTACGAGCGCGGCCTGATCGCCTCGGCGCCCGCGCTCACCCTCCGCGGATGAGGCCCTTCGACCCGGACCCCGCCGCGGCCGTGACGTCGGCCCGTGGAAGTCACACGCGGCGGGCGAGGTGCCGCAGGCCCGCAACACCGACTGTGGACGCGCCACGGCTCGAGGGAGGAAGACATCATGAGTGACACGAGTACCCGCCCGCCGGCGGACACGTCGGCGCGCAGCGCGGCCTGGTCCACCGGGTTCGCCATGTTCGCCGGCGCGGTCCTGTTGGTGGTCGGCATCTGCCAGGCACTGGCGGGCATCGCCGCGCTGTTCCGCGACGAGGTCTACGTCGCCACACCGAACTACATCTACGCCTTCGACGTCACCGCCTGGGGTTGGGTCCACCTGATCCTCGGTGCGGCGATCGCGCTGACCGGGCTCGGGGTCCTGCAGGGCCAGACCTGGGCCCGCGTCGTCGGCATCATGCTCGCCTCGCTGAGCATCATCGCGAACTTCCTGTTCCTGCCCTACTACCCGATCTGGGCCCTGGTGATCATCGCGCTCGACGTGGCCGTGATCTGGGCGCTCGTCCGCGAGCAGCGCGAGACGGCCTGACCGGGAGTCCGGGATGCCCACGCAAGGACCGCCGCGCCAGGCCCGCCGTCGGATCGGCGTGCGCCAGGTCGTCGCGCTCGTCGTGGCGGTCCTGGCGCTGGTGTTCGTCCTGCAGAACCGCGACGACGTGAACGTGTACCTGTTCACGCTGACCCTCAGCGCCCCGCTCTGGCTGCTGCTGGTCGTCATGATCGCCGTGGGCCTGCTCGTCGGCGTCGTCGTCGCCAGGAAGAAGTGACGCCGATGACACGCACCGTCGAGCCGCCGGCGCCGGGGGCGCCCCCCGCACCCCGGCGGCCCCCCGCCGAGCGGGG
>NZ_JBJZON010000038.1:0-49489 GCF_047200735.1 Pseudonocardia oceanicola | reverse complement strand
GAGCGGTTCCTCGGCCAGTTCGCCGAGGACGTCGTCCCGAAGCTGCGGACGCTGGCCTGAGCGGCCCGGTGTCGGGTGCCTCACCCGGCATGATCGTTCCCTCCGGTCAGTGCTGACCGTTAGTCTGCCGGGGTCGACGGGGACGCGCCCCGGGTGAGGAGTGGCTGGGATGAGCGGTGCGAGCGGCAGTCCGGTGGTCGCGCAGGACGGACGCGTGCTGCGCTGCCGGGTGACGGCGGGCAAGGCCGGCGCGCTCGACCGGGGGGCGCTGTCCGAGGTCGCCGAGGCGCTGCGCGGCCTGGGCACCACCGAGGAGGCGGCCGAGCGCGGCGTCGGCGCGGTGCAGCTCGCCCACGACGGCGGCAACTTCTGCGCGGGCGGCGACGTCCGGTCGTTCGCCGCGGCGGAGGACCGCGGCGCATTCGTCCGCGAGGTCGCCGACCACTTCCACGAGATGCTCGAGGCGTACGTGCGGTGCGCCGTCCCGACCGTGGCCGGCGTGCAGGGATGGGCCGCCGGTGCCGGGATGAGCCTGGTGCTGGCCACGGACGTGGTCGTCGTCGGTGCCTCGACGCGGATCCGGCCCGCCTACCCCGCGATCGGGTTCTCGCCCGACGGCGGGATGAGCTGGACGCTGCCGCGGATCGTCGGGTTGGCCCGGGCGCGGCACATCCTGCTGACCGACCAGGTGCTCGGCGCCGAGGACATGCTGTCGCTGGGCATCGCGTCGATGCTGGTCGCGGACACCGAGCTGACCGCCGAGGCGGAGGCCACGGCCTACCGCCTCGCCCAGGGTCCGAGCGCGGCGCTGGGGCGGATCAAGCGCCTCCTGGCCGGGACCTTCGACCACGACCTGCGCACCCATCTCGACGCCGAGGCGGCCTCGATCTCGGCCAGTGCGGCCGGTCCGGAGGGGGCGGAGGGACTCACCGCCTTCGGGGAGAAGCGGCCGCCCCGCTTCCACGGCTAGGAGAGCGGTCCCCGCCACCCTTCCCGAAGGGCACCTGTTTGCCGCGCGCGGCGTCGGGGGATACCAGGCGAGGCGGCCGAACCCGGTGCGCCACCGTCGATTTCCCCGGGGGCACTCCGCTCGTGAACGTGCACGGCCCGCACGGCGGCTTCCCGGCCGCGCCCGCCGCGTCGGTCTCCGCGGTCCGGCCGGCGCGGGCGGTCCCGGACGAGCTGCGCATCGTCCGTACGGCGCTGGCCGACGAGCTCTCCGGCATCCGCAGCGCCGTCTCCCGCTGGGGCCGGCGTGCGGGCCTGCCCGCCGACGTGCTCGTCGACCTGCTGCTCGCGGTGGGAGAGGCCGCGGCCAACGTCGTGGACCACGCCTACCGCGGCGGGCCGCCCGGGCCGGTCGAGGTCGACCTGCAGCTGCGCCGCCGCCGGTCGGGCACCGTGATCGCCGCGCGGATCTCCGACCAGGGCCGTTGGCGTCCGGCGTCGGCGGGCGCGGTCCGCGACCGCGGCCGTGGGCTGCCGATGATCCGCGCCCTGGCCGCCCGGATCGACGTCGTCGCCACCGGCCGCGGCACCGAGGTCTGCCTGGAGCTGGCCGTCCCCGGCTGAGCGGCAACCGGCCGTCCCCCGGCGCAGCGCCGCCGCACACGTCCCCGAGAACGCCGGAACCCCGGCCGCGGGAGCGACCGGGGTCCGGTGGGTCGGACGAGCAGGCTCAGCGGCCGGGCACCGAGCCGCCGGCGAGCAGGCGGCGCGAGGCGCCGGGCGTGGCCGGCCGCGCGGCGCGCAGGCCGGGCAGGACCACCGCGGACCGCTGCACCGGGCGGCGGAACCCGCCCATCGCGGGCCGGATCGGCCAGGCGGCGGCGGGCGGGAACAGGCCCTCGAGACCCGCGCTCTCCGGGCCGACGCTGGTGCGCAACAGCTCCTGGAACGCGTCGTACTGGGCGACCGCCTCGACCACGTCGCCCTTCGCCAGCAGCGCCTCGATCAGGGCCCGGCGCGCGCTCTCCCGGCTGGGGGCGGCGGCGACGGCGATCTCGGCGATCTCCACGGCGTCGGCGAACAGACCGGTCGCGGTGAGCTTCAGGGAGACCTCCTCCAGCGCGGCGAGCCGGAGCTGGCGGAAACGTTCGCGCTCGACGGCGATCCACGGGGAGGTCCAGGCGGGCAGGATGTCCTCGGTCAGCAGGTCGACCGCGGGACGGTCGGTGAGCCGGCCGCCGCCGGAGAAGGCGCGGACCAGGAGCATCGCGTCGGACAGGTCCACCTCGACCTCGTCGGCCAGGACCAGCGGGGCGGCCTCGTCGCCCGCGTCGCCCACGAGCAGGCCCGGTACGTCGATGCCGCTCACCGCCTCCGCGAGCAGCCGGTGCGCGGCCTCGGCCGGGACACCCGGCCACAGGTCGGCGGCGAGGCCGCTGCGCCGCTGCGGCCGGCGGTGCACGGCCAGGTAGGCGACGACGCGGCGGGAGTCCACGCTCAACGGCACCGTGGCGCCGTCCGAGGTGAGACCGAACGACCCGAGCACCGTGATGCGGTGGCCCGGGCACTCCGTGAGGGATCGGCGGTGACCGTCAGACATGGTTTTCCCGACTTGTGGTGGTACTCGACTGGTGACCCGTGGGCACGCCTCGTGGGCTCCGTGCCGCCGAACAGTGTTCTCCGGACGACCTGGATTGCCAAGAGGCTGTTTCGTCACAGTTACGATCTCCGAGTACCTTATCGACGAGCCGCAGGTACCGCCGTAGTGGTGACGCCCGGAAGCGATCTTAACCCACGACTCGCGACCCGGTCGGGCCACCCCTGCCACCCGATCGACACGGGTGGTTCCCGCGCTCAGGGCGTCGCGTGCAACCGCACGTGCGTGCCGGCGCGGTCCTGCCACACGTGCAGCAGGTCGCAGAGCTGCCGCGCGATCCACACCCCGCGCCCGCGGGGCTCCGCGGGGTGCGGGGCGGTCAGGCCCGGCAGCGGCTCGCCGAGCCGCCCGGTGTCGTGGACCTCGCACACCAGCCCGCCCGCCGTCGCCCACAGCTGGATCTCCGCCTGCGGCGCCCCGTGCTCGACGGCGTTGGTGGCGATCTCGTTGACGGCGAGCACCAGGTCCTCGGAGCGAACGGGGTCGAACCCCAGCGCCGGCGCGAGCCGGGCGACCATCCGGCGGACCTCGTGGAGCTGCCAGGAGTTGTACCGGTACGTCACGTCCGGCGGCCCCAGGACCTGCGGCGCCGCGCGGTCGCGCCCGCGCAGGACCTCGAGCGGGCAGTGGTGCGCCGGGTTCTCCCGCAGCGTGCCGGCCTCGAGCAGGTACGGGTGGTTCGCCCGGGCGCCCTCGAGCACCTCCAGGTGCAGCGGCCAGGCCGGGTAGAGGCAGACGAGGTCGACGGGCAGGTCGGCCAGGGAGACGTTGAGGGCGGCGTCGAGCTCGGTCCAGTAGCTCCCGTCGACACCGTCGTGCACCGGGTCGTGCGCGCACAGCACCGTGACCCCGGCGTCGCTCTGCACGAGCGAGCGCAGTTCCCGGGCCCAGGTCGCGGCCGTCGTCTGCCCGGAGCCGCCGGACGGCCCGTACGGCGCGGTCAGCGCGGCGACGCCGGCGTGCCCGACCGCCTCGAACACGGCCTTCTCGACGGCGGTCGGCGCCGCCACCGCGAACTGCTCACCCCGGCGGACGGTGGTCCGGGCGAAGGCGACGGCCCGGGTGAGCTGGTCCGCGGGTCCGTCGTGCAGCTCCAGCGCGTGCCGCAGCCGGGTGTGCGCGGGCACCCGGGACTCGATCCTCATCGTGCCGCCCCCTCCCGCTCGGGCACGGCCTCGGGCGGCTCGTCCGCCCCTGGTGCGAGGGGCGCGCCGGTCTTCCCGGTGTCGGTCGCCCCCGTAGCGGTCGCCCCCGTGTCCGTCGCCCCCGTGTCCGTCGCCCCCGTGTCCGTCGGCCCGGCGTCGGAGATCCGCGCGCCGGATCCGTTCCCGGCGCCACGGCCGGCCCCGGCGAGCCGCCGCTCCCGGGGACCGTGCGGCTCGTCCGCCGGCCGGGGCAACCGGGCGGGTGGCTGCTGCGCCCCGCGGACCACGAGCTGGGTCGCGAACGGGGCGCCGCACCGGTCGAGCACCCGCTGCACGCCCGGCCGGACGTCGCCGAGCACCAGCCGGTGGCTGCTCGGGAACTCCTCGGCCGCGTGCACCAGGGCGACCGCGCCGGCGACGTCGACGAAGCGCAGCGAGGCCAGGTTGAGCTCGATGTCGGTGGGCGCGTCCGCCGAGCGCAGCGCCCGGTCGAGCGTGTCGGTGATCAGCTTGTGGATCACCGGCCGGTTGCTGTGGTCGGCCTCGCCGGCCAGCCGGACCGCGGTGGCGCCGGTCTGGGTGATCCGCAGCAGACCGTCGTCGTAGGCGGCGGGGGAGACGAGCTCCTCACGGTGGGCCGCCCGCATCCGCTCGATCTGCTCCGGCGAGTAGTGCCCGTGGTCGTAGAGGCACAGGACGGTGAGCCGGCGCTCCCGGGCGACGTCGTCGAGCGCGGCGTCGTAGGCGGTCATGGGGACGCCGGCGGGCGCATCGGCGCCGTAGCTCAGCTGGCCGGTCATCCGGAAGCCCGACCAACCCTGGGCCACCGAGCCGTCGACGTAGGAGTGGAGCAGTGCGCGGACGTCGGCCACGGGGGAGCGGAACGCGCCCCGGGTCACGT
The DNA here is from genome assembly GCF_047200735.1 of Pseudonocardia oceanicola. Classification (NCBI taxonomy): domain Bacteria; kingdom Bacillati; phylum Actinomycetota; class Actinomycetes; order Pseudonocardiales; family Pseudonocardiaceae; genus Pseudonocardia; species Pseudonocardia oceanicola. The sequence continues at coordinate 44,838 of NZ_JBJZON010000038.1, read as the reverse complement.
CCACGGGCACGACCTGCAGCTGGCCGCTGCGCAGGGTGGCGGCGACCGGCATCCGGTCCTCGGTCAGGCGCTCCAGCACGCGCTCGGAGGTGCCGTCGTCGAAGTAGACGACCTTCTCGTTGCGGTGCAGCCCGCCGGCGAGGAAACGGGCCGTGAGCTCCCAGAGCTGCTCGTCGCTGACCGGCACGGCACAGGCGTGGTCGCCCGACGCCAGATCCTCTGCCGCTCGCACGCTCATGTCTCTCGCTCGCTGCTCGTGACCAGATCGCCACCCTACGGCCGTGACGGGGGGTCGTCGGCCCTGTGACCCGGGGTACCCGCGCCGAAGCGCCACGACACGGCGACGAACGGTGGGACCGGCGGTCGCGTCACGGGACCAATGGCGGCACCTGCGCGGCGACCAGGTGGGGCCCGGGCTCGGCCGCCGCCCGGCGGAGTGCCTCGGCCAACTCCTGGGCGGTGGTCGCCCGTACCGCGGGGACCCCCATCCCGGTGGCGAGCGCGACGAAGTCCAGCCGGGGCCCGCCGAGGTCCAGCAGCGCGCGGGCGGGGGAGTCCGCCGGCAGGGACGCGCCGACACCGAGCAGCTCCCCGCGCAGGATCGCGTAGGCGCCGTTGTCGTAGACCACGGTGGTGATGTCGAGGTTCTCCCGCGCGTGGGTCCACAGCGCCGAGATCGTGTACATCGCACTTCCGTCCGCCTGCAGGCACCACACGGGCCGGTCCGGGCACGCGACGGCGGCGCCGGTGGCCGCCGGCAGACCGAACCCGATGGCCCCGCCGGTGAGCGTGAGCCAGTCGTGGCGCGGCGCCCCGGCCGTCGCCTCCGGCAGCGGGAAGCCCGAGGTGACGGCCTCGTCCACGACGACGGCGCCCTCCGGCAGCAGCGCCCCGACGACCGCGGCGGCGGACTCCACGGTCAGCGGTCCGGTGGGCAGCGCGGGCCGGGCGGGCTCGGCGCGCGGCACGTCCGTGACGTCGCCGGCGACCAGGTCCGCGAGCGCCTCCAGGGCGACCGTCCCGGCCGCCCCGAGCTCGGTGACCCGGTGCACGGTGGCCCCCTCCGGCACCAGGTCGCCGCGCTTGCCGGGGTAGCCGAAGAAGGTCACGGGGGCGCGGGCCCCGGCGAGCACGAGGTGCGCGGTGCCGGCGAGCTGGCGGGCGGCCACGTCGCCGGGGTAGGCGAGCCGGCTGACCCGCGGGACGCCCGCGCCGCGTTCCATCCGGGTCGGGAAGCACTCGGCGAGCACCCGGGCACCGGTCGCGACCGCGATCCGGTGCGCCGCGACCAGACCGCGCTCCCGCAGGCCGGTGCCGCCGACCAGCAGGGTGCAGGCCTCGCCGGACCAGAGCGCCTTGGCCGCGGACTCCAGGCCGTCGGCGTCGAGGGCGCCGCGCCCCGGAGCGCCCGGGGGCGCGACGGTGCCCGGCTCGAGGCCGGTCGCCGAGGTCCACGCGACGTCGGCGGGCACGAGCAGGGTGGACACGGCGGGCGGCGGGCCGCCGGCGGCCGCCACGGCGTCGGCGGCGTCCCGGCCCAGGTCCGCGGTGGCCGTGCTGCGGTGCACCCACGCCGAGACGGTGCCGGCCAGCGCGTCGACGTCCGACTCCAGCGGGGCGTCGAGCGGCTTGTGGTCGAGCGCGTGGTCGCCGACGACGTTGACCACCGGGGTGCCGGCCCGCCGCGCGTTGTGCAGGTTCGCGGTGCCGTTGGCCAGGCCGGGTCCGAGGTGCAGCAGCGTGGCGGCCGGCTTGTCCGCCATCCGCGCGTAGCCGTCCGCGGCGCCGGTGGCCACGCCCTCGAACAGCGTCAGCACCGCCCGCATCCGCGGCTCGGCGTCGAGCGCCGCCACCAGGTGCATCTCGGAGGTGCCGGGGTTGGCGAAGCAGACGTCGACGCCCGCATCGACGAGGGTGCGCAGCAGCACCTGCGCTCCCGTGGTCTGCGGTCCGGTCTCGGGTCCTGCCGCGCTCGTCTCGGGTCCTGCCATGCCGCGACGTTACCGGGCTGTGGTGACGGCCACCTCGGTGTGCGGGTTGCCCTTGATGGTCTGCAGCACCACGCAGTACCGCTCGGTGAGCGCGACCAGGCGCGCGACCTGGTCCTCGTCGGCGGTGGTGTCCAGCGCGAAGGACAGCCGGACGTCGCGGAACCCGACGGGCGCCTCCTTGTCGACGCCCAGGGTGCCGCGGAAGTCCAGGTCGCCCTCGGCGCGCACGGTGCCGGAGACCTCCAGGCCCATCGACGTCGCCACCGCCCGCATCGTGACCCCGGCGCAGGCCACCAGCGCCTCGAGGAGCATGTCGCCGGAGCACAGCTGGGTGCCGTCGCCGCCGGTGGCGGGGTGCAGGCCGGCCTCCGCCAGGGCGCCCGCGATCGCGCCGGCGGTGCGGACCCGGCAGGCGATGCCGGTGCCGTCGAGCTCGCCGTCGGCGTGCAGCGTGACCACGGCGGAACCCGGGTCCTCCTGGTACTGCTTCTTCAGCGGGGCCTGCACGTCGCGCAGCCGGGTGGCGTCCATGGGGACATCGTGGCCCGCCGGCGGGTGCGATCACCACCGGTACCCTCCCCGTCGTGACAGGGGTGATCCGGCAGGAGCGGGTGCTCACCGTCCCCAACCTCCTCAGCGTGCTGCGTCTCGCCGGGGTCCCGCTGTTCCTGTGGCTGCTGCTCGGACCGCACGCCGACGGCTGGGCGCTCCTCGTGCTCGCCGTCGGTGGGATCACCGACTGGGCGGACGGGAAGCTCGCCCGCCTGCTGAACCAGTACTCGCGGCTCGGGGAGATGCTCGACCCCGCCGTCGACCGGCTCTACATCCTCGCGGCGCTGGTCGCGCTCGGCGTCCGCGGGATCGTGCCCTGGTGGGTGGTGGCGGTGCTCGTGGGCCGCGACCTCGTGCTCGGCGTCTGCGTGGGGGTGCTGCGCCGCCACGGTTACGGTCCGTTCCCGGTGATCTACCTCGGCAAGGCGGCGACGTTCCTGCTGCTCTACGCCTTCCCGCTCCTGCTGCTGGGCACCCGCACCGGGTTCTGGGGCGAGCTCGCCCGCCCGTTCGGCTACGCCTTCGCGGCCTGGGGCGTGGCCCTCTACCTGTGGTCCGGCCTGCTGTACCTCGCGCAGTTCGTCCTGGCGATGCGCGCGGGCCCGGTCCGTTCCGACCGATCACGCCCCGAGGTCTAGGCTGCGCAGCGTGACTGCCGAGCAGACCGCCACGCCGGACGACCTGCGGTACACCGAGGCCCACGAGTGGGTGCGGGTCCTCGACGGCGACCGGGTACGGGTCGGGGTCACCGACCACGCGCAGGAGCAGCTCGGCGACGTCGTGTTCGTGCAGCTTCCCGGGGTGGGCGACACCGTCGCGCAGGGCGACGCGATGGGCGAGGTGGAGTCGACCAAGTCCGTCTCGGACATCTACGCCCCGCTCGCCGGTGAGGTCGTGGCCGTCAACACGGCGCTGGAGGACACCCCGGAGCTGATCAACTCCGCGGCCTACGGCGACGGATGGATCGTCGAGCTCGAGCTCGGCGAGGGCGGCGCGGAGGCACTCGCCGGCCTGCTCGACGCGGCCGCCTACCGGCAGCTCGTCGAGGGCGCCTAGGGGGGGCGTCTGGTGGATCACCGTCGATGGGCCTCGGTGATCCGGGCGGCTCCTGGCAAGGCGGAGCCGGGTCCTCATACCGGGCGTATTCGCACCCGGCGACAACGCAGCCAGGGGTCGTCCGGGCGCCGAGACCGCGGCGGATGATCCACCAGACGCCCCCTAGCCCCGTCCCCCGGCCCCCGCGCCCGGCCCCGGCACGATAGGTTCGGGCGGTCGTGCCGGGCGGCCGCACGACAGCAAGCCCCCGCGTCGCCTTTCCAGCGGCGCGGCCGGGACCGCACCACGCAGGAGGAGACCCCGAGGTGACCACGAACGACGGGCCCGGCGTTCCGCCGGAGCGTTCCCCGGAGACCACGTCGGTCTTCCGGGCGGACTTCCTGGCCGATGTCGAGCCGCCCGCCCGGGAGCAGCCGGTCTCGGGGGTCGACGCGCTGCCGCCCGGCTCGGCCCTGCTGGTCGTGCGCCGGGGCCCGAACGCCGGGTCGCGCTTCCTGCTGGACCGGCCGACCACGAGTGCGGGGCGGCACCCGGACAGCGACATCTTCCTCGACGACGTCACCGTCTCGCGGCGGCACGCGGAGTTCCGGCGCGACTCGGGCGAGTTCGTCGTCGTCGACGTCGGCAGCCTGAACGGGACCTACGTCAACCGGGAACCCGTCGACACGGCGGTGCTCGCCAACGGCGACGAGGTCCAGATCGGGAAGTTCCGGCTCGTCTTCCTCACCGGGCACGAGCCCGGGACGGAGGGCTGACCGGGCGCGGAGGCGTTGCGGGTCGGAAAAGTCACCGCCGACGCCCGTCCGGAGGCGCGCGAAGCACCGGTCGCCCGTGTAGCGTCGAGCATGTCGGACCCCAGGGTGAGGAGGCGGGCGCATGAGCGAGATGCGCGTCGTGGGAGTCAGGGTCGAACTGCCCGCCAACCAGCCCATCCTCCTGTTGCGGGAGACGCAGGGCGACCGCTACCTGCCGATCTGGATCGGCTCGGTCGAGGCCACTGCGATCGCGCTGGAGCAGCAGGGGGTCAAGCCCGCCCGTCCGCTGACCCACGACCTGCTGAAGGACGTGATCGGCGCGCTCGGGCGGCGGCTGGAACAGGTGCGGATCACCGATCTTCAGGAGGGCACGTTCTACGCCGAGCTGATCTTCGACGGCGGGATCACCGTGTCCGCGCGACCGAGTGACTCGGTGGCGCTCGCGCTCCGCGTCGGGGTGCCGATCCACGCCGACGAGAGCGTGCTCTCCGAGGCCGGGCTGGTCATCCCGGACGAGCAGGAGGACGAGGTCGAGAAGTTCCGCGAGTTCCTCGACTCGGTGTCCCCCGAGGACTTCCGCGGAGCCCAGCCGGGCTGATCCCCGGGTGGGCTCCGGCCGTCGGAAGGGCCCGGACGGGCCCGACCCCGGCCGAGGGGTGACGGCCGATCGCCGACACGCCCGGGTGAGCAGGGCGTACGGCGGCGTGGCGCGTTGACCGTGGGCGTCGGCGCGCTTACGGTCGGCTCCGTCATCAGGTGAGTGGTCGTCGGGACAGGAGGTCCCGGCCGGCGGAGGGAGTGCCGTGGACGGGTCGTCGTCCGACGGGCCCGAGCAGGGCGAGCTCTTCCCGGACCCGCTGGTCGGGGAAGGCCTCGACGGCCTGCCGGACCAGCTCGTCGGGTTCCGGGGCCCCACCGCCTGCCAGGTCGTCGGCATCACCTACCGGCAACTGGACTACTGGGCCCGCACCGGGCTCGTCGTGCCCTCGATCCGCGGGGCGGCCGGCTCCGGGTCGCAGCGGCTCTACTCCTTCAAGGACGTCCTGGTCCTCAAGGTCGTCAAGCGCCTGCTCGACGCCGGGGTGTCCCTGCAGAACATCCGGGTCGCGGTCGAGCACCTGCGCCGCCGCGGGATCCGGGACCTCGCCCAGATCACGCTCTTCTCCGACGGCACCACGGTCTACGAGTGCACCTCGCCCGAGGAGGTCGTCGATCTGCTGCAGGGCGGCCAGGGCGTCTTCGGCATCGCCGTGTCGGGCGCGATGCGCGAGATCAGCGGCTCGATCAAGGACTTCCCCGTCGAGCGCGCCGACGGCGGTTCGGTCGACGAGGCACCCGAGGACGAGCTCTCCCGCCGCCGGGCCCGCCGCGCCATCAGCTGACCGTCCGGGTCGGACTCCTCCCGACGCCGCCCGAGCACCCCGCCCGGGCGGGTCCGTGAGGGCACCCGCCGGGCGGGGCGGGGTCGTGTCAGCCCCCGGAGCCGGGCTGGCCGAGGGGCAGGTCCGCGCACTCCGGCGCCTGCTGCACCGCCGCGGCCAGCTCGGGGTCGTTGTTCAGCGTGTCGCGCACCTGCGCCGCGTCGCCGGCGCCGGCCGCGGTCTGGCCGGCGGACCGGACCGCGTCGGCGACGGCTGCGGGATCGCTGGTGTCGACGTTGGCCAACTGGTCACGCGCGGCCGTCAGGTTGTCGCGCAGATCGTTGAGCTGCGCCTGCAGGTCGTCGCGCACGGCCGCCCCGTTGTCGGTGGGCGGCGCTCCCGCCTGCCCGATCTGGTTCGCCGCCTGCTCGGCCGCGGACCCGGCGTTCTCGAAGTAGGTGAGGTAGGCGTCGCGCGTGGCGGCGAGGTCGTTGAGATCCGGCTGCGGTGGCGCACCGAGGGACTGGTAGACGGGCGCGAGCGCCGAGCACACCTGCCCGGCCCAGGCCACCGTGTCGGCCTGCGGCTGCCCCGAGCCGTCGGTCGGCGCCGGGGCCGTCGCGGTGGTCTGGGCCGCGGCGCCCGGCACCGTGTCCCCGGCGCACCCGGCCAGTGTGAGGCAGGAGGCGGCGGCGACGGCGGCCACGACCGACCCTCGAAACGGTTTCATGACACTCCCTTCCCCGACGCCACGCCGGCGCCGGTCTCCTCCCGCGCCTACCCGCTCCGTGGGCCGTACCCGGACCGCGGCCGGGGTTCGAAGGGCGATCGTCAGGTCGGGCCTCCCGCCGGGGCCTCGTCCCCGCGGCCGGGCGCCGTCCGCACTGCGTCCGGGTCCACCGGCCGGGCCAGCCGCCGGCCGGGCCAGCCGCTCGCCCGGCCGACGAGGGACACGAGCGAGGGCACCAGGACCGACCGGACCACGAAGGCGTCGATGAGGACGCCCACCGCGACGGCGAAACCGAGCTCCTGGAAGGGGGACACGGGGATCAGCGTCACGAGCGCGAAGCTCACCGCGAGCGTCACGCCCGCGACGTTGATCGCCCGGGTGGAGCGCGGGACGGCGACGGCGAGGGCCTCGCCCAGGGGTCTGGTGCGGGCCTCCTCCCAGATGTAGCCCACGCTGAAGATCGTGTAGTCCGAGCCCAGCGACACGAGCAGCACCGCCGCGGCGAACGGCACGTAGAAGATCACCCCGTCCTGGCCGAGGACGTCCTGGAAGAACCAGGTCGTGATGCCCAGGGTCGCCCCGACGGCGAGCACCGAACTGGCCAGCAGGTAGAGCGGCGCCACCAGGGCCCGCAGGAACACGACGAGCAGCAGGAGGTCGACCACGGCCACCGCGATCGCGACCCGGACGAGGTCCGACTCCGCCGTGTCCACCAGGGAGAGCCCCAGCGCGGTGTCGCCGGCGTAGGAGACCTCGGCCCCGGGCAGGCCGGCCTCCGCCAGCAGTGCGGGCATCTGCTCGCGCAGGTCACGCAGGGTGTCGATGGCCTCGGCACCGAGCGGGTCGTCGTCGAGCACGACCAGGTAGCGGGCCGCGCCGCCGTCGGGGGCCAGGAAGAGGCCGAGCGCGAAGGGCAGCGGCTGGTCGCCGGGGCCGAGGACCTCGGCGACGCCCGGTCGGGCCTCCACGAGCCGCCCGAGGCGGTCGAGCGCCGCCCGGTCCGCGGAGATCCCGGGTTCGGCCACGACGAGGGCGGTCGGCGCGATCACGCCGGGGGCGAAGCCCTCGCCGGCGGCCTCGGCGGCCACCCGCGCCGGCTCGTCGGCCGGCAGGGCGTCGACCGGCGACACGGCGGTGCGCAGCCCGACGGCCGGGAGGGTCGCCGCGACCAGCACGCCCAACCCGGCCAGCGCGACCAGCGCCGCGACCCAACGCCGGCGGACGATCCGCACGAGTCCGGTCCGCACGACGGCGCGCCCCTCCGGCTGCGCGGCGGTCGGCCGTGGTGCGGACCCCGGCCAGAACGTCCCCCGGCCCAGCACGGCCATCAGGGCGGGGGTCACCGTGGTGGACACGGCCAGGCCGACCAGCACGGCGATCGCCAGCCCCGGCCCGAAGGCCTGGAACAGCGCGGACTCGGCCACGACGAGCGTCGACACCCCGGCGGCGACGGTGAGGCCGGCGACGGCGACGATCGGCAGGTACTCCGCGACGGCCGCACGGGCGGCGTCCTTCGGCGGGTCGCCCTCCCGCAGCCGGCGCCGGTACGCGAGGAGGAAGAAGATCGAGTAGTCGGTCGAGATGCCGAGGATCAACGCGACCACCACGGGCTGCAGCTGGCTCGGCGCAGCCGCCCCGGTGGCCTCGCCGAACCAGCCGATCAGGCGGTCGGCGAGGAGGTAGCCGAGAGCCGCGGTCGCCAGCGTGACCACCGGGGCCAGCACCGAGCGGACGGCCAGCCCCACGATCAGCGCGATCGCCGCGAGCGTCGCCAGCTCCACCACCGGGAGCCACTCGGTCACCAGCCGCCCCTGGGCGACCTGCACCGGGATCGTCCCGGTCACCCCGAGGAGCCCGCCGGCGGGCTGCTCCAGGCTGTCGGCGTACTGCCCGGCGATCACGTCCTGCTCGCCGAGGTTCGCGGTCGGCGCGATGAACAGGTAGCTGACGACCGTGGTGTAGGCGGGATCCACCCCGGGGAACAGCAGCGGGCTGTTGACCAGCGGGTACGCGAGCAGGAGCTCGTCGGGCACGGGTTCGGCCCCGGTGCCGGCGTCACCGGTCACGGTCTTGCGGGCGACCTCCAGGGCCCGCAGCACCGTGTCGGCCTGCACGAACGGGTCCAGGCCCGAGGCGTCGTGCTGCACCACCGTGGTGCGGGACAGCAACGGCAGGCCGAACCGCTGGACGGCGTCGACCTGCGCCTGGATGGCCGGGTTGTCCTCGCCCACGAGACCGGAGAGCCCCGCGTTCGACCCGGCGAGCCCCGGCAGCAGCCGGACGGCGGCCACCGCGCCGAGCACGGCGGCGGCGAGGACCAGCCAGCGCAGCGCGACGACGGCCCGGGCGAACCGGGAGGCGAACCGGTGCTGCCGGCGTGCGGGCCGTTCGGGCGGCGGCGTGGACATCCCGGCGTCAGGCCTGCCGGACGGGCGGTGCCGCCGGGTGCCCGGACCCCGCCCAGGCGTCGGGCGGGCGTACGCCGAGTCGCCGCAGCTCGGCCGCGGCGAGGTGCTGGTGGCGTTCCTCGGCCACGTCCCGCCAGGGCTGGGCGCTGACCCGGAGCAGGTCCTGGTAGGGCACGCGACGCAACGCGGCGTGGGCCAGGTGCGCCGCGAGCGTCGGATCGGGTGTGCCGGCGAGTCGGCGGCGCAGCCCGCGCAGCTCGCGCCCGCGGGCGATCCGCACCGGGAGGACGACCAGCAGGCCCGGCAGCAGCCCGAGGGCGACCACGATCAGGGCGACGAGCACCGCGAGGGACTGCACGTCGCCGCGGGCCGCGAGCGCGCCCTCGCGGGCCTGCTGCGCGGTGCCGCGGATCTCGTCGGCGAGCTGGGCGGCCTGGGACCCGACGAACGGGACCTGACCCAGCGACCCGACGGCGCGCGCGGTCGCGTCGAGTGCGTCCGCCGCGCTCAGGACGCCGAGGTGCAGGTCGGCGACCTGCCAGATCTGGATCCCCGCGAGCACGCCGAGCACGGTGAACACGGCGGCGACCAGCACGGCGGCGAGGTCCCACCGGCGCAGCGTGCGGGCACTCGGCAGGAGCGCGAGCTCGGACATCATCGGCGCCTCCGGGCGGCAGCGGGTGCGGAGAAGATGACAGGGATCTACCCTCCCCGCCAGATCCTGAACGGTCCGGCCCCGGCCGGAGTGCGGACGGCAGGGGCGGAATGGGCGACTACGACGGCGGGCCGGTCGGCGGCGCTGCCGGAGCGGCGGACGACGCCCCCGACGGCGACGGCGAGCGGCATTCCTCCCGCGGCGGCCGCGGACGTCGGTGGCTGGTCGCCGGGCTCGTCGTCATCGCCGCGGTCGCCGGCGGTGCCGGGGGCTACCTGGTGCGGGCCCAGACGACCCCGGCGGTCGTGGCCGCGCCGCCGGCCCCGGAACCGGCCCCGCCGGCCCCGGCGGACCCCGGCCGGAGCGCCGGGCCCTCGCCCTGCCTCGAGGTGGCGCAGCGCGGGACGGACCTGGTCACCCAGCTCGAGCGGGCGGTGCGGGCGGTCGGCGACCTCGACCCGGCGGCGCTGCGCGCGGTGCTCGACGAGGTCCGGGTGCTGCGCGACGAGCTGCAGGCCGAGGTGGCGGCCTGCCGTGACCAGGCCTGATCCCGTGTCCTCGAGCGAGCGGGCGGAACGGCGCTAGGCTTGGCGGGCAGTCGCCGACCCCGTGCGGGAGAGACCCGGCCGAACTCGGGCCGGGCGCCGAAGGAGCAACTCCTCCCCGGAACCTCTCAGGCACCCGAGACCGCGTGGGTGAGACGCCTCTGGAAAGCGACGCCGGCCCGGGCCGCCGGGTGGGCGTCCGCCGACGGGGAAAGCCCGGCCCGCGCCGGGTGAATCTCTCAGGCACCCGGGTACCCGGGTGGGGACAGAGGGGGAGGGCAGCACGACCCCGCATGCCGCCCTGCCCGCCGCCCCGAGAGGTCGTTCCGTGACCGACGCACCGCTTGCCCCGTCGAGCACCACCACACCCGCCGCCGCACCCCGGCGCGGTCCCTCGCTGGCCGAGCTCGAGGCGGGGGTGCCCTTCGCCGACCGGCACGTCGGCCCCCGGCCGGCCGAGCTGGACCGCATGCTCGCCGCGATCGGCGTCGGCTCGCTGGCGGAGCTGGCCGACCGCGCGCTGCCGCCCGGCATCCGGGACTCCGGCGAGGTGCCGACCAGCATCCCGGCCCCGGTGTCGGAGAGCGGGATGCTGGCCGAGCTGCGCGGGCTCGCCGCGCGCAACACCGTGACCGTCCCGATGATCGGCCTGGGCTACGCCGGCACGGTGACCCCGCCGGTGATCCGCCGGCACGTCCTGGAGAACCCGGCCTGGTACACCGCGTACACGCCCTACCAGCCGGAGATCAGCCAGGGCCGGCTGGAGGCGTTGCTGGCCTTCCAGACCATGGTCGCCGACCTCACGGGCCTGCCGGTGGCCGGCGCCTCGCTGCTCGACGAGGCGACCGCGGCCGCCGAGGCCATGACCCTGCTGCGGCGGGCGGGCAAGGCGAAGAGCTCCCGCTTCGTGGTCGACGCCGACACCCTCCCGCAGACGATCGACGTACTGCGGACCCGGGCCGAGCCGCTCGGCATCGAGCTCGTGGTCGCCGACCTGGCCGACGGACTGCCCGAGGGCGAGCTGTTCGGCCTGCTGCTCGCGTACCCGGGCGCGTCCGGGCGGGTCACCGATCCGCGGACCGTGATCGAGGAGGTCCACTCCCGCGGCGGGCTGGTCGCGATGGCCGCGGACCTGCTCGGGCTCACCCTGCTCACCCCGCCCGGCGAGCTCGGGGCCGACGCCGCGGTGGGCACCACCCAGCGCTTCGGCGTCCCGCTCGGATTCGGCGGACCGCACGCCGGCTACCTGTCGGTGCGCCAGCAGTTCGCCCGCCAGCTGCCGGGTCGCCTCGTCGGGGTGTCCCGGGACGCCGACGGCAACCCGGCGCTGCGGCTCGCACTGCAGACCCGTGAGCAGCACATCCGGCGGGAGAAGGCGACGTCGAACATCTGTACGGCGCAGGTGCTGCTCGCCGTCGTTGCCGCCTGCTACGCGGTCTACCACGGCCCCGAGGGGCTGACCCGGATCGCCCGGCGCACCCACCGGATGGCCGCGGTGCTGGCCGCCGGGCTGCGCGCGGGCGGGGTCGAGGTGGCGCACGGCGAGTTCTTCGACACCGTCGTGGCGCGGGTGCCGGGACGTGCCCCGGAGATCGCCGACGCCCTCCACACGGCGGGGATCTCCGTGCGCCGGACCTCGTCCGACGAGCTGGGCCTGTCCTGCTCCGAGCTGACCTCGACCACGCACCTCCGCACGCTGTGGGAGGCGTTCGGCGTGACCGCGGACGTGGCGGAGCTCGACGCCGCCACCACCGACGCCCTGCCCGCGGGACTGCGGCGGGAATCGGGTTTCCTCACCCACCCGACCTTCCACGAGCACCGCTCCGAGACCGCGCTGATGCGCTGGCTGCGCCGGCTCGCCGACGCCGACCTCGCCCTCGACCGCACGATGATCCCGCTGGGCTCGTGCACCATGAAGCTCAACGCGACGGCGGAGATGGAGCCGATCACCTGGCCGGAGTTCGCGGAGCTGCACCCGTTCGCCCCCGAGCGGGACTCCGCGGGGACCCGGGAGATGATCACGCAGCTCGAGCGGTGGCTCGCCGAGCTGACCGGCTACGCCGCGGTCTCGGTGCAGCCCAACGCGGGCAGCCAGGGCGAGCTCGCCGGGCTGCTCGCCATCGCCGCCTACCACCGTTCCCGCGGCGAGGCCGGACGCGACGTCTGCCTGATTCCGTCGAGCGCCCACGGCACCAACGCGGCCTCGGCGGTCATGGCGGGCATGCGCGTGGTCGTGGTGGCCACGGACGTGGCCGGCAACGTCGACCTGGACGACCTCCGGGTCAAGATCACCGAGCACGGGTCCGCGCTCGCGGCGTTGATGATCACCTACCCGTCGACCCACGGGGTGTACGAGGCCGAGGTGCGCGACGTCTGCGCGGCGGTGCACGAGGCGGGCGGCCAGGTCTACGTCGACGGCGCCAACCTGAACGCCCTGCTCGGGCTGGCCCGGCCCGGCGCGTTCGGCGGCGACGTCAGCCACCTGAACCTGCACAAGACCTTCTGCATCCCGCACGGCGGCGGTGGGCCGGGCGTCGGGCCGGTGGCCGTCGCCGAGCACCTCGCACCGTTCCTGCCCGGGCGCGGCTCGGGCGAGCACGCCGTCGGGCCCGTCTCGGCCGCCCCGTACGGCAGCCCCGGGGTGCTGCCGATCTCCTGGGCCTACATCCGGATGATGGGCGTCGAGGGGCTGCGCCGGGCCACGCTGACCGCGGTCGCCGCGGCCAACTACGTCGCCGCCCGGCTCGGCGAGCACTACCCGGTGCTCTACGCCGGCCGGGACGGCGCCGTCGCGCACGAGTGCATCCTCGACCTGCGCGGGATCACCAAGGACTCCGGCGTGACGGTCGACGACGTCGCCAAGCGGCTCGCCGACTACGGCCTGCATGCCCCGACCATGTCCTTCCCGGTCGCCGGCACGCTGATGGTCGAACCGACCGAGAGCGAGGACCTCGCCGAGATCGACCGGTTCGTCGACGCGATGATCGGGATCCGGGACGAGATCCGCCGGGTGCAGGCGGGGGAGTGGCCGGTCGACGACAACCCGCTGCGCGGGGCGCCGCACACCGCGGCCTGCCTGGCGGACAAGTGGGACCACCCCTACCCGCGCGACCTCGCCGCCTACCCGACGGGTGCCGTGCCCGGGGTGCACGACCGCAAGGTCTGGCCCCCGGTCCGCCGGATCGACCAGGCCCACGGGGACCGCAACCTCGTCTGCTCCTGCCCGCCCGTCGAGGCCTACAGCTCCTGACCGTTTCGCACGAACGGCACTCTCTTGCGGTAGGTCCGCACACAAGTGCCGTTCGTGCAGATCGCTGTACAGGGCCCCGATCCGCACCAGCGGCACTCTTCTGCGCTAGGTCCGCACAAGAGTGCCGTTCGTGCACTCGATGAGGGTGGTGCAGAGGTCGAGGAGGCGGGCGCGGAGCGGGGCGGCGCGCTCGGCGAAGGCCTGCTGGGCCCGGGCGTACTCGGCGCGGCCCTCCGGGGTCTCGATCCGGACGGGCGGGTAGCCGCGGTCGGCGAGGTCGTAGGGGCTGGCGCGCATGTCGAGCTCGCGGACCTCGGTGGCGAGCGCGAAGCAGTCCCCGAGCAGCTCCGCCGGGGTCGCCGGGAGCAGCTTGTACGCCCACTTGTACAGGTCCATCGTCGCGTGCAGGCAGCCCGGCTGCTCGAGCGCGACCTGGTCCCGGCGGGTGGGCTGCAGCCGGTTCAGCGGACGGGCGGCCGCGGTGAAGAACCGGAACGCGTCGTGGTGCGTGCAGGTCACCGGCAGGGTCTCGACGACGGCGTCGGTGCCGGCGGGGCCCAGCCGCAGCGGCACGGCCCCGTGCCGCGGCCGGTCCGTGCGGTACACCATGGCCCACTCGTGCAGCCCGAAGCAGCCGTACCGGGCCGGGCGGGCGGCCGTCGCCGCGACCAGGCCGTGCACGAACCCCGCGGTGCGGTGCAGGCGGTCGGGCAGCAGGGCGGCGTCGAGCACCACGCCGGCGCCCTCGGGCCGGTAGCCGGGCCGGCCGGCGAGATCGCGGACGTCGCCGAGCAGCCGGATTCCCGGGCCGGGCTGCCACTGCTCGAGCCGGGCGGGTCGCAGCGAGTAGTAGGTGAACAGGAAGTCCTGCACCGGGTGCTCCTCGCCCCGCCGCCGGCGCTCGCGGTGCGGCCCCGTCCAGCGCTGCATCCGGGCGCGGTGGGCGGCGGCGCGGGCCCGCCACTCCTCCTCGGCCAGCTCCACGGTCGCCACGTCCGGCAACCGTACGCGGACGGGTCGGCACGGCTCGTCGCGGGCCGCGAGCAGCGGCTGATCACCCGGCGGCCCCGCCCCGGGTCACGCGTCGTTGGTGTGCGTGGCGTCGCGGACCGTGCCGACGTAGTGCTCGATCAGGTCCTCCATCGCCACCATGCCGACGGTGCCGCCCACCCGGTCCACGGCGCGGGCCAGGTGGGCGCGGGTGGTGCGCAGGGCCGCGACGGCCTCGTCGAGCCGGGCGTCGGCGGGCACCTCGGGCAGGCCCCGGACCCGGCCGAGCGGGATGACGGCGTCGGGGTCGTCGATCACGTCGAGGACGTCCTTGATGTGCAGGTACCCGGTGAAGCGGCCGTCGGGGGCGCGCAGCGGGAAGCGGGAGAACCCGGTCTGCTCCACGGCGTGCTGCACGTCCCCGACGCGGGGCCGGACGGGCAGCGAGACGAGCTGCTCCGACGGCACCAGCACGTCCCCGACGGTGGCCTCGGCGTTGCGCAGGGTGCGCGAGATCCGGGTGGACTCCTCGTCGTCGAGCAGGCCCTCGCGGCGGGAGTCGGCGATCATCTCCGACAGCTCGCCGGAGGTGAAGGCGGTCTCCAGCTCGTCCTTCGGCTCGATCCGCAGCAGCCGCAGGGTCAGGTTCGCCATGTGGTTGAACAGGTCGATGAAGGGCCGCATCACCGTGGTGAAGATCAGGAACGGCGGCACCAGCAGGATCGCCGCGCGCTCCGGGCCCGCGATCGAGATGTTCTTCGGCACCATCTCGCCGAGCAGGATGTGCGCCACGGACACCAGCGCGAGCGACACCGCGAACGCGATCGGGTGCAGCAGGGCCGCGGGCAGCCCCGCCCACTCCAGCGGCGCCTCGATGAAGTGCGCGACCGCCGGCTCGCCCAGCCGGCCGAGCAGCAGCGAGGCGATGGTGATCCCGAGCTGGGAGGCGGCCAGCATGCGGGCCAGGTCGGCGCTGGCGCGCAAGGCCGTGCGGGCCCCGGCGACGCCGCTCTCGGCCATCGCCTCCAGCCGGTCCTTCCGGGCGCTGATCAGGGCGAACTCGGCCATCACGAAGAACGCGTTGGCCGCGAGGAGCAGGATCGCCGCGAGGACGGCGAGCAGGTCACCGGCCATGGCCCACCGCCTCGGGGGCGAGGCGCGCGAGCCGTAGCTCGGCGACGCGGTTGCGGTCGCGGCGCATCACGGTGACCCGCCACCCGTCGACGGTCACGTCGTCGCCGACGTCCGGGATCCGGCCGAGCCGCTCCAGCACCAGCCCCGCCAGGGTCTCGTAGTCGCCCTCGGGCATGTGGAAGCCGGTGGCCTCGTCGACCTCGTCGGCGCGCATCAGCCCCGAGACGAGCCAGCT
This sequence comes from Pseudonocardia oceanicola, assembly GCF_047200735.1. NCBI lineage: Bacteria > Bacillati > Actinomycetota > Actinomycetes > Pseudonocardiales > Pseudonocardiaceae > Pseudonocardia > Pseudonocardia oceanicola. The sequence continues at coordinate 29,176 of NZ_JBJZON010000038.1, read as the reverse complement.
GTCGCGGCCGAGCGGGCGCACCCGGGCCTGCTCGGCGCGGTCGTGCTCGTCCCGGACGTCACCGACGATCTCCTCGATCAGGTCCTCCAGGGTCACCAGGCCGGCCGTGCCGCCGTACTCGTCGACGACGACCGCGGTCTGCAGCCCGGACTCGCGCAGCCGGGAGAGCAGCTCGTCGCCGTCGAGGGAGGCGGGGACGATCTCGGCGGGCTGGACGAGCTCGCGCACCGGGGTGCGGCCGCGGGCACCGGGATCGACGACGAAGGCCTGCTTGACGTGCACCAGGCCGAGGACGGCATCGGGGTCGCCGTCGTGCACGGGGAAGCGGGAGTGGCCGCTGCGGCGGGCGAGGGCGACGAGGTCGGCGACCGAGTCCGCGGCGTCGAGCGTGTCGACGCGCACCCGCGGGGTCATCAGGTCCTCGGCGACCCGGTCGGTGAACCGCAGCGACCGGTCGAGCAGCTCCGCGGTGCCCTCGTCGATCGTGCCGTGCTCGGCACTGGCGCGGACCAGCGAGCTGAGCTCGTGCGGGGAGCGGGCCGACCGCAGCTCCTCGGCGGGCTCGACGCCCAGCCGCCGGACGATGGCGTTGGCCGAGGTGTTGAGCAGGTCGATCAGCCAGCGGAAGGCGTGGGCGAACGCGCTCTGCAGCCAGACGACCGCCCGCGCGGTCTCCAGCGGCCGCGCGATCGCGATGTTCTTGGGCACCAGCTCGCCGAACACCATCGACAGCGTGGTGGCGATGAGGAGCGAGGCGATGGTGGCCGCGCCGGCCGAGACGCCCGCGGACAGGCCGACCGCCTCCAGGCCGGGCCGGATCAGCTCGGCGATCGCCGGCTCGGCGATGTAGCCGGTGGCGAGGGTGGTGACCGTGATGCCCAGCTGGCTGCCGGAGAGCTGGAAGGACAGCGTGCGGTGGGCCCGCTGCACGGCGCGCGCGCGACGGTCGCCGACCGCGGCTTCGTGCGAGTCGACCTGGCTGCGCTCCAGCGCGGTCAGCGAGAACTCCGAGGCCACCGAGATCGCCGTACCCAGGGTCAGGGCGACGACGGCCAGCAGGCCGAGGAGGGAGAGGACGACGGTCACCGGCACCACCGGCGGCGGTGGACCCGCCGGACGGGGCGGCACGCGGGGCGCCCGGGTGATCGGGGCAGCCGGGCCGGGCCCGGCTCGCTACTGCCTGACGGTCCTGCGGACGCGGACGGCAACGGGACTCCTGTCGGGCTCGGGTACGGGCGCTCCGGACTGCGGTACCGGCGGCGCCGGGCCGAGTCTAGGGCGAGCGGCGCCTCTCCGCGCCCGCCGGTGACCGGACCGCGATCCGGGTTCCTCCGCACGGACGCGCGACCCGCTGCCCGCACACGGGTCGACGCCACCGCACGGCGACCTCCTCGCCTCCCGGATCGCCGACCGGTGCCGCTCGGCGTCGATCACGCCGGAGTGGTTCACCCCACGTCGCCGGGTCGATCAGCAGAACGACGTCTAGGTTGGACCACCATCGCACCCGTAGAACCCGACAGGACCGAGGTCCCGATGCCCGCGACGGTGCAGGCCACAGACCAGACCGCGCACGAGCGCACAGCGTCCGTGCGGAGCGAGCGCGACGGGCCGCCCCGGATGCCCCCGGCCCTGGCGTCCCGGTCCGGTGGCAGCTCGCCCTTCGTCGACTTCGACCGTGCCTCCTGGGCGCGTCTGGGGGAGACCAGCCCCCTGCCGCTCACCGCGGCCGAGCTCGAGCGCGTGCGCTCGCTGGGCGACGCGGTCGACCTGGACGAGGTGCGCGAGGTCTACCTGCCGCTCTCCCGGCTGCTGAACCTGCACGTCCAGGAGGGCGCCCGGCTCTACCGCGCCTACCGGACCTTCCTGGGCGGTACCGCCGCCCGCACGCCGTTCGTGATCGGCATCGCGGGTTCGGTGTCGGCCGGCAAGTCGACGACCGCCCGCCTGCTCCGGCTGCTGCTCGCCCGCTGGCCCCAGCACCCGCGGGTGGAGCTGGTCACCACGGACGGGTTCCTGTATCCCAACGCGGAGCTCGAACGCCGCGGGCTCATGCAGCGCAAGGGCTTTCCGGAGTCCTACGACCGGAAGGCCCTGCTGCGCTTCGTCACCGAGGTCAAGGCGGGCCGCGCCGAGGTGACGGCGCCGGTCTACTCCCACCTGGTCTACGACATCGTGCCCGACGAGCGGCTGGTCGTCCGGCGGCCGGACATCCTGTTGATCGAGGGGCTCAACGTCCTCCAGCCGGCCTCGGGGAACACCGCGCTGACCGTCAGCGACTTCATCGACTTCTCGGTGTACGTCGACGCCGCGATGCCGGACCTGCGGCGCTGGTACGTCGACCGCTTCCTCAAGCTGCGCGAGACCGCCTTCCGCGACCCGGCCTCGTACTTCCGCCGCTACGCCGAGCTCGACCACGACGCCGCCGTCGCCCACGCGGAGAACATCTGGGCCACGACCAACGGGCCGAACCTGGAGGAGAACATCCTCCCGACCCGGGGCCGGGCCAGCCTCGTGCTGACCAAGGGCCCGCGGCACGACGTCACCCGGATCCGGCTGCGGAAGGTGTGAGCCGCGCTGGTCCCGGCACCTCTGCACTGTCCGAACTGTCCGGCTGGCAGGATGAGCGGATGACCGCGGAGCACGTCCCGCCGCCCGAGCACCCGGCGCCCGACGCCGAATCCGAGCTCACGGAGGAGGCGACCCGGTTGCGGCTCGCCGTCGGCCGGCTGCACCGGCGGATCCGGATCGACGGCGGCGACTCGCTGCCGCCGCTGCAGCTCTCCGCGCTCAGCACGATCGCGCTGCACGGGCCGCTGCGGCTCTCCGAGCTGGCCAAGCGGGAGGCGGTCACCGCCCCGACCATGTCCCGGGTGCTCGGCGCGCTCGACGACCAGGGCCTGGTCGTCCGGACACCGGACCCGCAGGACGCGCGCGGTGTGCTGATCACGCTGTCCGACGCCGGGCGCGTCCGGCTCGACGAGATCCGCACCCACCGCACCGCCCTCGTCGCCCGCCGGCTGCAGCGCCTCGACGCCGAGCAACGCGCCGCCATCCGGGCGGCACTGCCCGCCATCGAGGCGTTGCTCGAGGACGAGTAGGGCCGGAGGAGTCGGGCCGGATGCGTCGGGCCGGATGCGTCGGGCCGGAGGAGTCGGGCGATGACGACCCCGCGGGGACGATCGGGGGCCGGAGGAGCCGAGGCCGGGCAGCAGGTCAGGCCGGCTCGCCGTCGACCAGGACCTCCACGCCGTCGCCCCAGAAGCTGAGCAGCCCCGCCACCCGGGTGGACTCCGGCAGCGGCGACTCGTACTCCCAGGCCGCGTCGGCGATCTCGCTGCCGTCGGGCAGCACGGCCGTCCAGTAGCGTGCCTCGCCCTTGTACGGGCACCGGCTGCGGGTGTCCGACGGGCGCAGCTCCACCCGGACCGCGTCCCGCGGCAGGTACCAGCGGTTGGGCAGGCCGGTCTCGGAGAGCACGGCGGGCGCGTCGGACTCGGCGAGCAGCGTGTCGCCGTGCCGCACCTGCACGCGGCGGCGGCTCGGCCGCACGTCGACGCGGGTGTACGGGTCGGTGAGGTGGGCGAAGACCTGTTCCTCCTCGTCGTACCAGGCGTCGAGGGCGTCCCAGTAGAAGGCGGCGTAGCCCTTGAGCCACGGGGCCTCCGGCTTCGGCTCGGGGTAGGACCACACCGCGTTCTCCGCCGTCCGGTCACCCACGGCCAGCGAGTGGTAGCTCGCGTCGCCCTTGAACGGGCAGTGGGTCGAGTGGTCGGTGGGAACCAGGACCTCGGGGTCGACGTCGTCGAACGGCACGTACAGCACCGGGAGCAGCGCGGTCTCGTGCACGAGCATCCCGCGGGTCGTGTCGAGGACCGTGCGGCCGGCGAGCTCGGCGCGGACGCGGCGCGGGAAGGGCTGGGCGAACAGCTTGTGGGCCGGGCCGTCGATCGCGTAGTTGACGGAGGCGGGGGCGTACGGGGCCAGCGGCCCGTCGCGTCGGGTGATTCCCATGTCACGGCCAACCCCCACCCTCCGCCATGCATTCCGCTCGACCAGGTCCACCCACGGCGATTGCGGAGCGCAACGTTCCGCGCCGCAATGCGGGTACGGTAGATTCGTGCCCGAACGACCGATTTGAGTGAAGGGGTGGACCCGTGACATCGACCACTGATGCGGTCGCGCCCGAGGATCCTGGCCAGGACTCGCTGCACCGCCTCGAACACGAGATCACCGTGCTGATCCGCCGGACGATGGAGCCGGTCTGGTCCGGCGGTTACGGCGCGCACGAAGCCGTGGACCGCTACACCTACCCGGTGCTCGCGGCGCTCGACGAGAACGGCGCCCAGTCGCTCACGCTGCTCACCGCACGGCTGGGCGTGAGCAAGCCGACCGCGAGCCGCCAGGTCTCCCGGCTCTCCCGGGCCGGACTGGTGGACGTCCGGCCGGACGAGCGGGACTCGCGGTCCGTCGTCGTCTCGCTGACCGCGGAGGGCCTGGCCCAGCGCGAACTGGTCCGCGCAGCCCGGTTGCGCCCGCTGCAGGCCGTGCTCGCGGCGTGGCCGCAGGAGGACCGGGAGGCACTCGGCACGCTGCTGGCCCGGTTCAACGAGGACCTCGACGCCTACCGCGAGCACGGCGGGCGCTGAGCGGTCGGCGCCGCGGGCCGGGCGGCCCGCACGGTGCGGAACGCGCGCCCCGGCCCGGTACCGCCGGACGGCGGTCGCGCGCGGGGCGAACGGGCGACACGCTGTCCGCGGAGGGCCAGGCGCGACGGGCCCCCGTGATGCCATAGTGGGGTGCCGGCCACGTCCCGGTCGCGCTTCGTATCGCGCCCGGCGTCCGGGTGCTCCGACAGGGGGAGGAGGAGCCGGTGGACACGCTCGTCGCGCTGATCGGGCAGCTGCTGTCCGTGCTGCGCGAGACCGTGGCCCCGCAGGCCTGCCCGGGTGTCTGGGCCTGGGCGACATCGGCGCTGGGGCTGGGCGTCGGGCTGCTCCCGGCGGCCGGCGCCCTCCTCGTGGCGGTGGTGCGCCGCCGGTTCGGCGCCGCCTACGGCGGCACGCGCGGGCTGCTCCTGGCCGGCATCGGCCTGCTGACCGCCGGGCTGTTCCCGCTGCTGGTGTTCGTGGCCACCGGGCGGGTGTTCGCCGCCGCGGCCGACGGCGGCGCCGTCCCGGGCCTCACCACGTCGGCGGCCCGTTCGCTGCGCTCCACCGAGTGCTTCGTCGGCTCGCAGAGCAGCTACCTCGGTTCCGGCACCGTGGGCGACGCGTTCGACCCGTCGGACCCGGTGCGGATCGGCGTCGCCGCGCTGCTGCTCGGCGGCGTTCCGCTGTTCACCGCGCTGTTCGTCGGGATCGGGGCACGGCTGGCGCTGCGCCGCGGGCCCGCCTGGCCCGCCAGGTTCTTCTGGGGTTCCACGCTGGCGCTGGCCGTGCTCACCGCCGGGGTGCCCGCGGGCGCCGCCGAGCACCTCTGGGTCGGGGCCTGCCTGGGCGCCTTCGCGGGCATGCTGCTGATCGGCCTGGTGCCCCCTCCCTCGCGGGAGACGATCCGCCGCTCGCTGCAGCCCGCGGCGCCGGCCCGGGAGAAGCGACGGTCCGAGACCGGGGAGGAGCGGCTCGCCCGGCTCAAGGAGCGGATGCAGCCGATCGTGCAGCTCCCCGCTCCGGAGGAGCGCCGGGCCGAGAGCTCGCAACGGCCGGAACCGCGACCCCGCTACGCCGACTTCGACAGCGGCCGGCTGCCCGTCGCGCCGACGCCCGCGGCCGTGCCCCAGCCCCGTGCCGGTGCTCCCGCCCCGCTCGCGGGCGCACCCGGCCCGTTGCCGCCGGTACCCGGCCGGGGCCCTGCCGGTTCCGCCGGTCTCGCCCCACCTCCGGGTCGGCCCACCGGACCGGGCGGCACGCTCGCCGCCCCTGGGCCGTTCCCGGGCCCGCCGGCCCCGACGGGTGCCGTGCCACCGGGTACCGTCCCGCTGGCCGGCCCCCCGAGGAACGGCCGGGCCCCGCGTTTCCAGGTGCTCCAGCGCATCGGCGCCGGTGGTTTCGGCCGGGTGTGGCTGGCGCACGACGCCAAGCTCGGCCGCACGGTCGCGCTCAAGTCCGCCCACGCACCCGACGGCGAGACCGAGGAGCGGATCCGCCGCGAGGCCGCCGCGCTGGCCGCGGTGCGGCACCCGCAGTGCGTGCGCATCCACGACCTGGTGCATGCGAAGTCCGACCCCGGCCTGGCCCAGCTCGAGGGGCTGGTCATCGTCATGGAGTACGTCGAGGGCGTGCCGCTGTCGCGGCTGGTGCAGGAGCGCGGCCCGCTCGACGACGTCTCGGCCGCCCGCATCTGGAGCGGGGTCGCAGGGGCCCTCGACGCGGCCCACCGGCGCGGGGTGCTGCACCGCGACCTCAAGCCGGGCAACGTGATCGTCGACTCCGCCGGGTACCCGTACCTGATCGACTTCGGCATCGCGCGGCGAACCGGGGACTCCACGCTGACCATGACCGGCTTCGTGCTGGGGACCCCGGACTACCTCGCGCCCGAGGTCGCCGCGGGCGGGAAGGCCACGACCCGCTCGGACGTCTGGCAGCTGGCGGCCACGGTGTCCTTCGCGCTCACCGGCTACCCGCCGCGCGGTGGGCACGCCGACGCGATCTCCGGGCTGCGGGCCGCGGCCGTCGGGGCGAAGCTCACGCACCTGCCGCGCCGGACCGCGCACCTGTCGCTGCTCAAGCAGGCCCTGCGCGCGGACCCGGCGCGCCGGCCCGACCTCGTCACCACGCAGCGGTCCCTCGACGAGTGGTTGCGCCGGACGGGGGTGCCGGTCGCCGGCCCGGTGGGGGCGGGCACCACCCTGCCGTGACGGCGTCCGTACCCGCGCCGGTCGCCCGTCCCACCCGGGACAGGATCACGGGTGTCGACGCGGCGCGCGGGCTCGCGCTGCTGGGGATGATGGCCACGCACCTCCTGCCGCTGCGCACCGCGACGGGCGAGACGATCACCCGAGCGGTCGCGGCCGGCCGGGCCTCGGCCCCTGTCCGCCGTGCGCCTCGACGGTGTCCGCCGTCCTGCTGACGGCCGGCGGCAGCGCGGCGAGCACGGCCCGCCGGGCCGTGCTCCGCTCCGCGGGCTGAGCGCCGGACGGCCGTCCGGCCGTGCTGCGAAGGTCCGTTCGGTCCACGAAGATCGTGCCGCGACGCAACCCCGCCGCGGAGCCGGCCGTCCTCCCAGTAGGTGCCGGCCGCTCCCGGTCGGCACCCGCCGGGCGGGGGTCCGGCGTCGGGAAAAGGGGGAAGCACATGACACAGACATCCATCGCCCGCGGCGCGGTCGCGGCCGGAGCCGCCGCCGTCGGCCTCCTGCTGGCCGGTTGCAGCGGCGGCGCGGACGAGGTCAACGGCGGTACACCGGCCGCCGGTGGGACGCCGAGCGCGACCGCGGCGCCGGCCACCACCCCGGGTGCCGCTCCGGTCACGAGCGCGGGCACTGCCACCCCGGACGGGCCGAACCCGCCCAACTGCCCGACCTCGGCCCTGCGGATCACGCTCGGCGAGGCCGACGCGGGCGCGGGCTCGGTCTACCGGCCGCTGATCTTCACCAACGCCGGCGGGACCACCTGTCAGCTGCGCGGGTTCCCCGGCGTCTCATACGTCGCCGGCGACGACGGGCACCAGGTCGGGCCGGCCGCCGCCATGTCCGGCGAGCGGGGCGGCGAGGTCCGGCTCGGTCCCGGCATGTCCGCGGCGGCCCCGCTGCAGCTCGTGAACGTGCAGAACTTCGACGCCGCGGTCTGCCGGCCGACACCGGTGCGCGGCCTGCGCGTGTACCCGCCGGGGAACACGGAGGCGGCGTTCGTGCCGTTCGGGACCACCGGCTGCGCCGGGGAGCAGCTGCCGGGCGACCAGCTGAGCGTGCGGACGATGACGAGCCGCTGACGCGCCGCGCCCGGCACGGGCGTGCTGGGATCGTCGGCGTGAGCGAACTCCTGCTGCTGTCGAACTCGACGAACCACGGCGCCCCGCCGCTCGCGCACGCACCGCTCGCCGAGTTCTACGCTGGCCGCGAGGTCCGGTTCGTGCCGTACGCCCTGGCCGACCACGCGGGCTACGCCGACGCCATCGGCGCCGCCTTCGCCCGGGCCGGGCTGCGGCTGCGCAGCATCCACACCGAGCCCGACCCGGCCGCCGCCCTGCGCGCCGCCGAGGCGGTGTGGGTGGGCGGCGGCAACACCTTCCGGCTGCTCCGGGCCCTGCAGCGGCTCGACGGCCTGGCGGCGATCCGGGACGCCGTCGCCGGCGGCGCCCGGTACGGGGGCGCCAGCGCCGGGACCAACCTCGCCTGCCCGACGATCCGCACCACCAACGACATGCCGATCGTCGAGCCGGCCGGGTTCGCCGGACTCGGCCTCGTCGGTTTCCAGGTGAACCCGCACTAACCTGGCGTCGACGCCGTGCGAAACCGCTGGTCAGCAGGTGGGCGACGAACGGTATGGGTGGAAATATCCTGGAGTCCGACCTCGGGGTGAACGTCCAGACAGGACGGCCCCGACGCGGCGATTCGCAGCGCCGACCGGGGCCTTGAGACCGGAGGTGCCCGGCCCCATGTCCACATCATCCCCCTACCGTCCCATCGGGCGCGTGATCGCACCCAACCCCGGCAGCGACGAGGATCTCCTCGTTCGCTGCCCGGAGTGCGCGGTTCCCGTGCTGACGTCCGACGTCGAGCAGCACGCCGCCTGGCACGGCGAGGTCGCGCGGCTGCTGGCGGTGCTCGCCGAGGAGGGTGGCCGGTGAGCGGCGACGACCTGTTCCGCCTGATCGTCACCCCGGACGGCGGAGTAGAGATCGAGGTCGGCGGGGCGTTCCGCGACGAGGACGTGGCGGCCCTCGTCGTGGCGGCCGAGGCGGTACGCGAGGAGGTACCGCCCCGGCCCGCATCCTGACGGAGACAGACGAAACCCCCCGGCCCGACCAACGGGCACGGGGGTTTCTGTCTGGGCGGTCTCAGGGGCTCGGAAGCCACCACTCGTCGTCGCAGCGCCACAGTGCGAGCCGGGCGTCGTACAGCATCCGGCGCCACTCCGGGATCAGGTCATGCCGGCTGCCGCGGCCGTGCTCGGCCGCGTAGGCGTCACGGGCGTCGGCCCACGCCCGACGGCTGGGCCAGCGGCCGGGGTGGAAGTCCGCAAGATCATCAGGGGCGACGACGGGGACGACGGGCAACAGGGCCTCCGTTGCGGTCGATCACTTCGGACTGCTCGATCGCGCGGCGGCGCCGCGCGTACTCCTCGGGGGTCGGGCGGCGGTGCTCATCACCCAGGCCGTGGGTGACGAACCACGCCTCCCGCTCGTGCTTGCGCTCGCGCACCGCGGCGAGCTGCTCGACGGACCAGCGCGGCCCCGCCGGGTCGAACAGGTCCGGCGGACCGAAGCCCTGCCATCGGTGCTCCGGCGGGACGTACGGGAGCCCGTCGGTGGTCGGCTCGGTGCTACGCAGTCGCGCCACGGGTCCCCCAACGCGCCTGCGCGGCCTTGCGGGCCGCCTCCGATCGCATCCGCTTCTGCGGGTCGATCACGGTTGCCTCGGCCTCCTCGTCGGGGAGGTCCAGCTCCCGGACCAGGCGGGCCGCGGCGAGCTGCGTGTTGCGCAGCTCCGCGACCGCGGGGTGAACCCGCGTCTGGCCCTTCGATCCGGCGGTGGTCACGCCGTCCCGGCGCAGCACTGCCGCCAGCTCGTCGGCCGTGTCCGCGGTGCGGCACAGCTCGACGAGGAGTAGCTCCTCGGCCACGTCGAAGGCGTACCTGTCGTGCAGGCCGCGCCACAGCGCGGCCCCGCGGGCACCGAGCCCGGCGGGCACCTCAGCGTCACGGTGCGTCATCGGCCCTCCCGGGCTCTAGGTGGAAACGATGTTCAAGATGCATGCGACCTCCCAGACCGCTCACCGGCGGTCTCCTGACGACCCCGCGAGGGCGGTACCCCCCAGGGGTAGGCGAGGGGGCTGGTCACCTTCGGTGACCACCGAGCGTGGACCCCGAGGCCGAGGTCCCCGAGTCCGGGACGACGACGGCCCCGCCCTCCGGCGGGGAGGACGGGGCTGGTCGGGAGATCACTCGTCGGTCGCGTCCCGCTCGGTGCTGGCGTTGGCACGGCGCGCGTGGGCCATTCCTGCATGCACGGCTAGCTCGCCGGAGACGGTGACACTGCCTCGCCAGTCGCATGCCTCGCACGCTGCTGCGTACTGCCAGCCACCACCGGGCACCGGGCTGCGCACCGGCAGCACAACGAAGGAGTGGACTGCTCCTGCCAGGCTCACGCCAGCGACAGGACCGCGTGGAACGGCACGGTGATCGCCGTGCCCTGCTCGGTCCACCGCAGCCCGTAGGTCCAGGCCATGTCGCCCTTGCCCGCGCGGACCAGCGCGAACGTGACGCTGTCCGCGTCGGGGGTGTGGGTGCTGCCGTCGACCAGCGTGATCGTGGTGACCTCGGGGTCGGTCGGGGAGACGATGTTGCTCATGTGGTCCATCCTTCGGTGCAGTGGGTGATCATCCGTCGCCCGCACCGGGTGCGGAGTCGGGGTTGGCGAGGTGGCGCTGGTGTTCGGCCGCGGCGGCGCGCTCGAACAGGGAGACGTCCACATGCCCGCACGCGCATCGGGCTGCGTACTGGGGGCGGCGCGGATACCCCGGCGAGTTGATCACCGGGGCCAGCTCGACGAGTCGGTGCTCAGCCATCGGTCTCGGTCCGGTACGCCTGGTGGTGCTGCTCGCGGGTGACGACCGCGCGGTAGCTGTCGGGCTGCTCGGCGTAGGGCAGCGCCTTGCCGCCGCCACCGCGCTTCGGGAGCTTCACCTGCTGCTCGCGGATGTCCTCGCGGACCGCACGGGCGCGGGCGGCGATGTCGCCGGGGGCGATGCCGGTGTAGTCGACAGCCATGATCAGAACTCCTCGGCGGTGAGCGCCGCGGTGGCGGCGGCACGGATGACGGCGACCGGCGACGTGAGGACGTCGCGGGGGCTGAGCTTGTAGCTGGCGAGCGCCGGGATGAATGCGACCGCGGGGACCTGGGCGTTACCGAGGCGGGAGTACGCCGCGGTGCCGCGGAGCCAGTCGACGGCGGCCTGCTCGCGCACCTCGTCGGTGACGGCCTCGGCGAGCTTCTCGGCCAGCTTCTCGATGTTGGCCTGGGCCTTGGCCCGACGCTCGGACTCGGCGGGCCAGCGCTTCTCGGCCTCGGCCCGGCGGGCGGTGTTCAGCTCGGCCACCACGCGGGCGAGGGCGGCGTTGTTCGCCTCGGCCTCGCGCTGCGCGGCGGCTCGGTCCTCGGCGAGCTGCGGGACGGCGGTCGGGGCGGGCACCGGCTTGCCGGCCCGGGCGGCGGCGGTGGCCGCGTCCCGGTCGGCCTTCTCGGCCCGCGTGTCGTTTGCCGGGTCGGCGAGGTCGGCGGCACGACGACGGGCGTCGTTCGCGGCCTCGCGGAGCCGGTCGTGCTCGTCGAGCAGCTTGACCAGGTCGGCGCCGAGCAGCTCAGCCGGGGGCCGGCTGCGGCTGACGTACCAGTCGCGGAGGCTGGTTGGCTTGCGGGTGTAGCGCATTGTGGATCTTCCTTCGGTTGCCCACCTCGGCCTTCGCGAGGTGGTGAGAGTGAGGGACCCCGGGGAGCACGCGGTGAAGGCGGCCGGTGCTCGACCCGGAGTCGATCCGCGTCGTCCGCTGGTCAGGGCCGAACGACACGGGGTCGGGATCAGCGGCGCCGGTCGCGGCGCCGCGGTGCGGGCTCGACGGGGGCCGGGAGGTCGTCGTGCTCGAGCAGCGCCCGCACGCGGTCGAGCGGCCACCGTCCGGCCAGGTCGGGGGCGAGCAGCCCCTCAGCCCGCCACCGGCGGAGGTGGCGGTGCACGTCGGCGGGGACGCCGGGCTGTCCGGCGAGCCCGTGCGGGTCGAGCATCTTGGTCACTTGAACCTCCTGCGAGCGGAGCGGATCTGGAACATCACCCGGTCGGTGACCTCCTTGGCGTCGGCCGCCTGCGGAAGCTGCTGGTAGAGGTTGTAGGTGTCGCCTCCACCGCCGACCGCGCCGGCGGCGCCGGCACCGGCCGGGACCGGCACCCGGCGGGGCCGGGTGAGCTCGTCGACCAGTCGCTCGAACGCCGCGGTCTGCCGCGGCGAGAGCACGCGCTCCGGCTCCAGCGTGGCCTTGGCCATCACGCCCTTGCCGCGGGCAACCCCGCCCTCGTCATACCAGCGGTGTGCAGTCCAGAACGCCTTCGCACCGAGCGGGGAGCCATAACGATTCCGGATATATCTCAATCCGTATTCCGCCTGTTGTGCGGGATTCGAGGTTTTCGATCCGCCCACGGTTCCCCAGGTGGAATTCAAGAATTGAAATAATCCGTATGCGGTCGAGGTCGGGTTCTGCGCCGTGGGGCGCCATCCCGACTCGTGACTGATCAACCACGACAGCGCATCCCACTGCAGGCCAGCACCCCAGCCGTAGCGAGCGGCGACGGCCTGCACCTGGGCGACGATCGGGCCGGAGCCGGCCGGAGCCGGCCCTCCGCTCATGGCGGTGGTCATGTTCTTGATGAACTCGGCGAACCCGCTCGGCTGGAACTCGACGTTCAGCGGGTTGGGCGCGACGAGGCCACCGGCGGCGTAGCCGGCTGCCGGCACGACGGAGGAGCGGCCGGAGTTGATCGCGTCGAGCGTGCCGACGCCGATCTGACGAACAGCGGCGGCCCGGATGACGTACTCACCGTTGCTCAGCCACGTCGGGATCGAGTCGGACGTGGCAGTGCCGGGCCCCGTGACGTACCCGCCGGCGGCGAGCCGGCCGGCCGAGGCGATGCCACCCTGGCCGAGCGGCGAGACGAAGATCGGAACGTCGCGGCCGTTGATCTTGAGGATTTTCTCCTGCACCTTGCCGATCTCGTCGAGGGTCTGCTGGACCCCCGAGGTGGTGACCTTGATCTCGCGGCCGTCCGGCAGCTTCCGGACCTGGTAGTCCAGGCCGGACACCTCAACCGAGGCGTTGTAGCTGGCCAACTCGGCGTCGGAGAAGTCCTCCGTCATCTGCTGTAGCGCCGGTGTCGCCTTGCCCCGCTGCGTGTCGACCAGGTAGGCCAGGGCGTCGCCGTGGGCGAGCACCTGGGCGCTGGCCTGCTCGGTCGCGGACTTGTCCGCGGTGGTCGCCTCGGCCTTGCGTCGGGTCGCGGACTCCACGCGGATCTCGGCCTGCTCCAGGTTCAGTCCGGCGCGCGCCGCCTCGTCGCTGCCGGCGCCGTGCTCGCGGACGGCTGTGGTGTAGCGCTCTTGCGCCTGCTTGAGGTCGATCTTGGCCTGGCGGAGGCCGAGGTCGGCGTCGACCGCGGCCATCTCCTGCTCGATCAGCGCCGCGAGCTGCTGCATCTGGTCCTTCGCCGCCCACGCGGCGTCGCGGTGCGCCTGGGCGTCTGCGCTGGTCGCGATCGCGAGGTCGTTCGCGGCCTGGATCGCCTGCGGCGAGTCGTCGCCGAACTTGTTGACCGCGTCGACGTAGCGGGACTGAGCGATGGTCACCTCCGCGGTGATCCGCTCGAGCGGCTCCATCTTCGCGAGCTTCTCGCGGAGCTTGCCGTCGATCTTGCCCTCGGCCTCGGCCCACTCCTCGGCGGTGATCGTGGCTTCCCGGTTGCCGGAGAGGACCGCCCGGAGAGACTCCTGCCCCTCGTCGATGATCTCCTGCTGGCTGCGCTGTAGGTCGTTGCGCTTCTGGATGACCTCGGCCTCTTCGAGGATCGCGTCGTGCATCGTCTGCGAGCCGTCGATCACCGACTGGGCCGCATCGTCGGCCCGGTCGCGGATCTGCTCGTACCCGGCAGCGATGCCCACCGTGGCGACCGCCGCGATGGCGGCGGCGGGGCCGAGGGCGCCCAGCGCGCCACCGAGCGCGCCGGTGCCGGCGGCGGCCGGAGCAGCCTTCGAGGCGATGCCACTGATGAGTCCGACAACCGGTGCGGCCTTGATCGTGGCAAGGGTCTTGAGGCCGAGGTTCAAGGCGGCCAGCCCCCCAGCCACGCCGATCAGCACCGTGCCGACGCTGGAGTCGGCCACAGTTTCGATCAACCGTGCGAGCATCTCGATCCCGCCGAGCAGCACCGGCCCCAGCGGGGACGCTGCCTCGGCGACCGCAGCAATCGCACCGGCGACCGCGCCGAGCGTGCTCATCAGTTTCGGGCCGGTCTGCTCGACGTAGGACGAGAACCGCTCGAACCCGCTGGAGTTGACCAGCGCCTGGCCGAACCGGTGGAACCGCTCGGTGGCCCGGTCGAGCCCGTCGAGGAGACCGTCACCGAGGCGGCGGTCGAACGCCTTCACCACGCCGGCGATGCCGCCGGCGACGTTGAGCGTGATCGAGGTGAGATCTGACAGGACCGGGTTCGCCCGGGACCCGATGTAGGAGACGAACTGTTCCCACTCGCGGGTCGACAGGCCGCGGCCGAACTGGTCGGCGGCGCGCCCGGCGGCGGTCGCGGTGTCGTCGACCATGTCCCGGATCGTCGGGAGCAGTGCGCTCAGCCGGCGAAGGCCGGCCTCCGCGCCCGGCAGGAGACCGTTCGCGGCGACCCGCTGGAGATCCGACAGGGCGGGCCGGACCTCACCGAGGTACTGGACGAGGTTGCGCCCGGCCCACGACAGGTTGTCGAGCTGAGTGGCGAGCTTGCTCGCGTTCGCCGCGGAGGGTTCGAGCGCGTAGTCGTTCGCGGCCTTGATCGTGTCGCCGATTCCCTGGAACGCGGCGACCCCGACCCCGACCGACCCGGCGAGCACGGTGACCGCGCCGCCGAGGCCGAGCAGCGCGGCGCTGCCCACTCCGGCCGCGGCCACGGCGGTCGGGCCGAGCATGACCAGGCTGGACATGAGGACGCGCACGTCCTTGCCGGCCGCGTCGACCCCGGTGACCGACGCGCGCGCTCGCGCGTGCTTCCCGTCGATCTTGGCGAGGGTCCGGGAAAGGGTGTCAGCCTCGGCGGCGGCCTTGGCCGCGCCGTCGAGAGTGACGGACGCCTTGATCCGCTTGCCGTCGACCTTCTCGGCCTTGCGTGCGAGGCCGTCGGTCTGCTGGGCGGCCCGGCTGACCGCGCGGACGAACGGGTCCGCATCGGCGGTCAGGGTGACCGACACACGACGGTCAGCCACGGGTCACCACCTCGTCGGGCACCGGGCGGAACCGGTGGTCGGCGCAGGACGGCGAGCAGGCGAACGGGTCGCCGGTGGCGGCGAGCAGGTCCGGCGTCGGGTGGAAGTAGTGCGGGCGGCCGGCGGGGCCGGCTAGGCAGCGACGGGCGCCCGGCGGACGCTGGTCGCCGGCCCACAGCCGTGGGTCGTACGCGACGGTGCGCGAGGGGGAGTCGGACACGGGGGAACTCCTGCGGTGTGGGTGCGGGGGGGGTACTTGATTTCGTGGCGGAGCGTGGTGAGGCGAGGAGGGTTCAGTTCGTCGTGGCGGCGGCGCGCTCGGCGAGCCACTCCGCGCGACGGCGGCGGTAGTCGGCCTGGTAGGCCGCGTGGGCGGCGGTGCACGACTCGCACCGGCAGCCAGCGCAGTACGCGGAGTTCGTCCCGCATCGGCGGGCGTTCATACGGGGCGTCGCAGACACGGCGGAGACCTCGGAGAGCTGATCAGAGGCGGGGCGTCAGAGAGCGGCCGGCGCGGCGGGGGTCCCCGCCCGATCCCTGCCGGGACCGGACGGGGCTCTCCCCGAACCACGCAACCAAGGGCCACCACACCCCGGGACGGAAGGCGGACGATGGTCAACGCCTCCGGTATTATTATACCACTACAGGGGAGGCAGTTCGCCCGGGTTTGCCTGGCCACTGGCCAGGTTGCCTGGCCACACGAAACCGCTGGTCAGATGCCGTTTAGAGATCAAGTGGCCAGGTGGCCAGGCACTTCTGTATCTTTCCCCACTAGAACCTGAAAGGTGAGTACAGGCTCACCTAACCCATTGGTTCTCCTGCGCGTAACTCCCGAATCTGCCTGGACGTCCTGGCCACTCGGGGTGAAACCCTGGTTTGACCTGCGGTTTTCAGTGGCCAGGCAAACGGACTGTTGCCTGGCCACTACCTGGCCACTGCCTGGCCACCCTGGCCAGGTGCCGAGCCGTCCCGGTGGTCAGTCGGGGTCGTCGACCGCGTACTCCAGCGCCTGGCGGCGTAGCGTCGGATCCTCGATCGAGCCGGAGAGGTCGGCGGACGCGCCGGTGTACGACCGGCGGAAGGTGACCCCGGTGTAGAAGCGGACCCGCTCCCCGGCCATCTGGACGCGCCCGTCCCCGACCCCGGGGAGGGCTTCGCGGAGCATGCGCCCGAACGTCGCCACGTTGCCGGAGCGGAAGCCGTGGCGCTCGGCCCACTCCCGCCAGGCGTCGTACAGCACGGTGCGCGGCACCCGGTTGCCGGTCCCGGCGACGAGGGCGTCGTCGGCGAACTGGCGGATCGGGCTGGCGTCCTGGGTCAGCGTCTCGCGCTCGGCCCGCGCGCTGGCGGGCTCGGTGAACCGGCGAAGCTCGGCGAGGCGGTCGAGCCCGACGAGGGCCCAGTTGGCGACCTCCGGCAGCTCGGCGAGCAGCCGGTCGAGCAGGCCGAGATCCTCGTTGCCGAAGAACGATCGCGTGAAACGGAGGATGAGGAACCGGCCGACCGCTGCCGCGGATCGGTCGCCGAGGTCGGGCACCTCGTTCGAAGCGATCATGAACCGGCTTCCGAGGCGGACGGTCTGCGGGTCCCGGAACTTGCGGTCGACCAGCACGGCGTCGCCACCGATGATCGACAGCACCTTCTCCAGTGCCGCCGGGTTGGGCCGCTCGCGGCTGTCGCCGACCACGGCCAGGCTCTTACCCGCCAGGGCGGCGAGCCCGAACCCGCCAGCCAGGGCACCGAACGACGTCGCGGCGGTGTTCTCCGTGCCCACCAGGGCCTCGGCCACGCTCAAGATGGTGCCCTTGCCGGCCCTCGTCGGTCCGACGAGGAGGAGTCCCTTCTGATGATCGGTGCGACCGCTCAGCAGGTAGCCGAACCACTGCCGGATCAGCTCGATCTTGTCCTCGCCGTCGGGGTCGTCGGCGAACAATCCGTCGAGGAACCGCAGCCACTCCCGCGGTTCGGCACCGGCATCCGGGTCGATGTCGTACGGCAGGGCGTTGTCATTGAACAGTCGCGGCGAGTGCGGCAGCACCTCGCGGGTCTCGAGGTCCAGCACGCCGGTGGCCATCGGGATGAGGCCGCTCGCGGGCTCGCCGGTGACGTAGTGTCCGGAGGTGAGTCCCGCCGGCAGCGCGGCGGACGAACACGCCAGCGCGTCGAGCGCATCGGACACGCGCTTGCCCGTCGGGTTCCACCGCGTCCGGGTGTACGCGCCGTCGTCGGCCTTGCGCATGTACACCGCGTCGCGCAGCTCGGCATAGATCTGTCCGCGGATCTCCTCGTCGTGCGCCTCGGCCCAGTGCGTTCCACGCCACCGCCACCACTGGCCCGCCTTGCGGCCGATGGTGGGCGTGCCGTCGATCGAGCGCCGGTCGGCGAACTCGTCGGCCACCGCCAGGGGCGCGGCCGGAGACGGCCAGACCTCTGCGTCCTCCTCGGCCCGCTCGTCGTCGGCGACGAGGCGGAGCCTTCCGCGCGTGACGGCGTCGTCGTGCACCTGGCCGTCCTCGTCGACCCACTGCTCGGTGTCGTCGTGGTCGGTGCCGTAGTCGATCACGCTGCCGCACCTCCTCGTCGAGCCCACTCGGCCGGGTCGCCGTTCGGCGGGTAGCGGCGTCGCACGATCTCCCCGTGCGGGATGTGGTTCAGGATCCGGTCGGGCCAGCCGGGCGCCGACCGGACGTCGAGCGCGGCCTCGCGCAGCGCGCGCCGCTGCTCGGCCCGGGCGTCGATCAGCTCGACGGCAGAGCGGACGGCGACGACCAGCGGGGCGGCCGGGTCCCGGTCGGCCATCTCGACCAGTCGGGCGGCGAGCTCGCTGGCGACGCGGAGCTCCCCGGGGTCGTTGTCCCGGCGGAGGTGGTCCCAGAACGACACGCGCTCGCTCATCGGGCGCCTCGCCGGGTGAGCAGGCGGATGGCGCCGGGGCACAGCGTGGCGGTCCGGCATCGCTGGCACCCGAGCACGCACGTTGGGCCGGGCCGGTGGTGATCGAGGATGGGGCCGGGGTGGCGCCCATGCTCCTTCTCGAAGACGCACCGGGTGTCACATCGGTGGTCGGCGGTGACCCACGCGCGGTGGCGCTGGACGCACACCGGGCAGGTCGGCGGCCGGGGGGTGCTACGGTTGGGGGTGTTCACGGAGGTACCTCTCCGGGTTCGAGGCCCGCGCGGGACGGCCAGGTCCCGCAGCGGGCCATTTCTGTGTGGTGGACGACAGAAACCCCGGCGATCACGAGAATCACCGGGGGATGCGTCGGGGTCGGTCAGTTCGTGGTCTGCGGTAGCGGTTCGGATCCGAACATCACCGCGAAGAACGCGGGCGCGACGAGGGCGAGCATCGCGTCGAGCTGGTCGGGTGGCGTGACGCCGGCGAGCACCGTGGCGGCTGCCGCGGTGTCGAAGCTGCCGTCCTCCTCGGCCACGGTGACGATTGCGTGCTCGATCAGGTCGGCGAGGGCGGCCGGATCGGTCACGCTGCCGCCTCCCGCTGCTCGCGGCGCTGGCGACGGACCTTCGCGGACTTCGCGGCGATGGCGGCCATGTGGGCGCGCATCGCGGCCTCCGCGCGCCGGGCGCGCTCGGCCTCCTGGAGCGTTCCGTCGGGGTCGACCTGGGCCTCGAACCGGGCGAGCGCGGCCCGGCGGGCCGGCGCGGTGCGGGCGGCCCGGTCCTCGGTCTGCGACCAGGAGGTGTAGGACGCGGCCCGGGCGAGCGCGGAGCGTTCGCCGGGGCTACAGTGGCTGCCGAACGGCATGACAGAGGTCTCCCTTGGTCGGGTGAGCTGGAGTGTCGGACCGCCCCCGCCGGTGTTGCCGCACCGGGCCGGGGCTTCGTCGCGCGCATTGCGCTGTCCGAGGTGACCTCAGCCTGTCACCCGTCCAAGGATGCGCGCCCACCGCGCGCGCCGCTGTCGACCCGTTCGCTGCGAGCGCTCTCAGAATCGCTGGTCAGGGGGATGATTCGTCGGACACGCCGACGGCGCCCGACGCGCCGCGAGTGCGACACGCCGAGCGCGACACGCCGATACGGCGGCTACAGGTCGCCGAGGTTGAGCCGACGGGCCTCCTCGGCGGCCCGCTCCGACGCTGTCGCCCGGGCGTATCTATCCAGCATCTCGCGGCGCTGCCAGCCCGCGACGCTCATCAGCCCGCCCTCGGATCCGCCCGCGGCCAGCCACCGCGAGGCGGCGACGTGGCGCAGCACGTGCGGGTGGAGCCGCTCGATCCCCGCAGCGTCACCGCGGGACCTGATCATCTTGTGCAAGGCCGCGTAGCCGAATCCCTTGCCGGGCCATCCGAGCCACAGGGTCGGCGTCCCGGCGAGCCGGTGCGTGCGGCGCGCGCGGACGTAGCGGTCGAGCGCCTGGGCCGTCTGGGCACCGAACGGCACCACCCGACCCTTGCCGCCCTTGCCGCGCTGGATCACCGCGCGGCCGGCCGGGATGTCGAGGTCGGGCAGCGTCATGGCGACCAGCTCCCCGGCCCGAAGGCCGGTCTCGATCATCAGCCGGATGATCGCGGTATCGCGGCGGTCCACGAACTCCCGGCCCGCGCACGCGCGCAGCAGGGCGCGGAGCTGGTCCTCGGTGAGCACCTCCACCACCTTGCTGTCGATCTTCGGCAGCTTCATCCCGAGCAGTGCGTCGGTGTCCTGCTCGCCCTCCTCGGCCAGCCACGCGGAGAACCGGCGCACCGCGAGCTGCCGGGAGCGGGCCGTCGTCGCCTCCGCCCCGCGACCGAGGATCGCCGCGGTGAAGGCGTTCACGGTCGCCCGATCGAGCAGCGCCGGGCGGTCCTGCTCGGTGCACCACGCGAGGAACGCACGCACGCCGGTGACATAGGACCGGATGGTCTCCTCGCTCTTGCGCTCGGCTTCCAGGGTGACCACCCAGGAGTCGAGGAGGTCGGCGAGGGGGAGGGGCGCAGCCATGGCCAGTATCTTGACTCGCTGCGGTGTCCGTGTCTACCGTGAGATCCGTTCGGCACGTTTTTGCAGGCAGCGCGCCGAACCGATCGAGGAACGGAATCCAGATAGACCCGCACTATCTCGACCCGGTCCCCGGATCGGTGCACATGGGCGAGACCCGGGAGGAGCGGATCGCCGAGTTCCTCGAGGAGAACGACGTACCCGTCGTCGGGCTGCGTGAGGGCGGCTGGCTGCGGGTGTCCGGCGGGGCGGTGACGCTGCACGGGTCTGCGCGGGTGTTCCGTCGCGGCGTCGAGCCGCAGGAGTGCCGGACGGGCCCGCTCACGCCGTGAGCCCCCGGCCTGCCGTCGCCGGACGAGGCCCTCGACGACCGGCGCTCGTCAGGCCCAGCGCACGACGTCGGCGTGGTCGAGCCGCGGCAGGCGCGGGAACCACGCGTCGGGGCCGGGGTGGCCGAGGTTCACGACCAGGAGGGCCTTCTCGCGGCCGCCGGGGTGGAACTCCGCGGTCACGGCGTCGTGGTCGAAGCCGGCCATCGGCCCCGTGGCCAGGCCGTGGGCGCGGGCGGCGAGCAGGAAGTAGCCGATCTGCAGGGTGGAGTTGAAGCGCGCCATGTCCTCGCGACCCTCGCGGCCCGACGCCTCGAACGCGTCCTTCATCTCGGCCCGCGCGGGGAAGGTCTGCGGCACGAACTCGTGGAAGTCCAGGTCGGCGGCCAGGATCGCCACGACCGGTGCCTTGTCGGACTTGGGCCGGTTGCCCTCGGCGAGCAGCGGGAGCAGCCGCTGCTTGCCCTCCTCCGTGCGCACGAAGGTCACGCGCAGGGGCTGGGTGTTGGCGGCGGTCGGGGGCCACTTCGCCAGGTCCCAGATGGCGCGGAGCGTCTCGTCCGAGACCGGCTCCGGCGAGAACGTGTTGGCCGTCCGGGCCTCGGTGAAGAGCGCTGCGCGCCCCGCGTCGTCGAGGAGGGGGAGGGCCACGGGGCGGTCGGTCACTGTCGTCACGCATTGGTCAAACGCTCAACTCTTCCTGGTGTTCCGGACCGGCCCGGTGGCGTCGATCACGAGGGGGAGCTCGGCGCAGCAGGCAGCCGGACCGGCGTGGGGCGGCGCGGAAGGAGACGACGCGGACGGTCGTCCGGGCGTGGGCGCCGCGCTCCGGTAGGCTCCCGGGCGTGCACGTGACCCGTGAGCCCGCTGCCGCCCCGTGCTGCCGCGACGCGGTCGCCGAGGCACTCGCGTCGGTCCGGGCCGAGGGCCTGGAACCGAGCAGCACGGGGCTGTCGCTGTGCGAGGCGATCGCCCGCGGCGAGCTGGACCCCGAGCAGGCCGTGGCGCGGCTGACCGCGCACTACCGCCCGCATGCCCGGTCACCACGTCCGGCTTGAGCTGGGACCCCTACCTCGATCTCCGCACCGGCGTCCTGCGCAACCGGCTCGGCCTGACCGATTCCGTCACGCTCGCCGCCGCCGAGGCCGACTTCACCGCCGCCCGGCTCGCCGGGCTGGAGCTGCGCCCGGTGCCCGGCAGCTACGACCTGCCCCACCTGCAGGCCTTCCACTGGCACGTCTTCGGCGACGTCTACCCGTGGGCGGGGCAGCTGCGTACGGTCGCGCTCGGCAAGGGCCGGCTCTTCTGCCCGCCCGACGAGCTCGAGCGCCGGGCCGCCGACCTCTTCGCCGGTCTCGCCCGACACGATCACCTCCGGGGACGCGACCGCACCGGCTTCGTCACCGGTCTGACCGCGCTCCTCGCGGGGATCAACGACCTGCACCCCTTCCGGGAGGGCAACGGGCGCACGCAGCGGGCGTTCCTGGGTCAGCTCGCCCGCGACGCGGGCCGGCGGATCCGCTGGGCCGCGCTCGACCCCGCCGAGAACGTCCGGGCCTCCGTCGCGGCGCACGAGGGTGATCTCGGCCCGATGTGGACCATGCTCGACCGGCTAGTCGCGACCGACCCCGGCTGACGCCGGCGGCCCCGGGCTCGGCCGGGCGCCCCGGCCCACGCCCGGGGACACTGGACGGCGATGGCACTCCCGCACCCGCAGCCCGGTCGCGCCGAGCGGCTGCGCGCCGCCGCGGCCCGCGACGGCGACGCCTGCGTGTGGTGCGGGCGCCCGTGCCTCGGTCTCGTCGCGCCGACCACCGACCACCTGGTACCGAAGGTGAAGGGCGGCCCGTCCTGGGTGGAGAACGAGGTCGTGGCGTGCCGCCGGTGCAATGCGGAGCGGGGGCACCGCAGCCCGGCCGAGTGGTTCGCCGAGTGCGAGCGGCGCGGCTGGGAGCCGAACCTCGACGCCGTCCTGGGCGCCCTGCGAGCCCTCGACGAGGCCATCGCCACGCGGGGCGGGCAGCGCCGGGCGCGGCCCTACCTGGCCGCCCAGCTGCGACGGCTCGCCCGTACCGAGGAGGAGCGCCGGGCGTCCTGAGCGTGGCGCCGGCGGCGCTTCTGCTGTACTCGTCGCCGGCGTCGTGCCCCCTGCCCGTCGTTGACCGTCTTTGAGGGTGTCGAGGTCCGTCACGACCACGCCGGCAGCGTCGCCGAACCGGCGGAACCGCTCCTCCTCCTGCTCGACGAACCGGTCCCAGCCCCGGCGGTTGAGCAGGCCGGTCAGCGCGTCGGTCTCGGCCTCCCGGCGGGTGCGCTCGAGCTCGCGGGTGGCGGCCGTGGCGGACAGGTCCGCGTCGAGAACGGCCGACAGGAGGGCGCAGAGCAGGTCGAGCAGCGGCAGCTGGTCGCGTAGCCCCTCGGGCTGCGGCGCCGGATCGTAGCCGCAGACCGTGCCGAACAACCGGCCGTCGCCGCTGACGATGGGCGTGCCGACGTAGGCGCTGATGTCGATGGGCGCCGCGGCGGCCATCTCGGCGTACTGCGGCACGTCCTGCACCTCGGGCGCGATCCGGGGCGTGGCAGCGGTGATCATGGTGTGGAACCCACGCGCGCCGGAGCGGCCGCCCGAGACGCCGGTCGGGCGACACCGCGCGGTGGTCCGCCCGTCCCCGGGCGCGGGGACGGGCGGAGGTCGAGGTGGAGTTCAGCCGCCGGTGGGCACCTCGACGACGGCGATGTGGTTGCCGTCCGGGTCGCGGAGCATGAACAGCTTCGGCGCCCCGGGCGTGCTGTCGTCCGGCGCGTCGTCCATGTCGACCCCGCCGATCGCGCGGAGCCGGGCGTGCTCGGCCAGTACGTCCGGGGTCTCCACCCCGATCGAGCTGCCGCCGGGCTGGTCGTACATGGGCGGGTTGAGGGCCAGGCGGGCGGTGGAACCGCGGGGGGCCACCTCCAGCCAGCGGTACTCGCCGTTCGGGCCGAAGCGGGTGTCACCGCGGACCTCGAAGTCGAGCACGCGGGTGTACCACTCCAGGGCGGCGTCCTGGTCGGCGACGGTGAACATCGCGACGCCGATGTTCGTGACGGTGGTGCGGGACGTGGTGTCGTTGCTCATGCCCGTACGACTCCACGGCCCCGCGGAACTCATCGCCCGCTCGGCGAACCACTCGAGCCCGTTCTCGTCCGCCCCTGACGGGCCGCTCCCGGCCGGGCGAACCCGGGGGAGGGGAGCAGCCCGTGCCGATCACCGGACCGGTCAGCGCTCGCGATCGGTCCGGTTCCTGCCGGTCTCCTCGATCCCGGTCGTCTCGACCTCCTCACGGCGGACCTCTCCGCTGACCTGCTCCTCTTCGGTCACGGTCTCCTTGCCCAGGCGCACCCGTTCCACCGGAACCGCCTCGGTCTGCTTGACCGGCCGTTCGGCGTGCAGGGTGACCTCGTGCTCCTCCTCGGAGATCGCCGGGCCGCTCGTCGCCGCGTCGACGTTCGCATCGGTGATCGGCTCGCGCTCGACCCGCACCTCCTCGTGCGAGACCGGCACCGTCTGGGTCACGTTCTCGGTCACCACGTACTTGCGCAGCCGCACGCGCCCGGCCTCGGTGTCCTCGGTCCCGACGCGCATTCGCTCCTCGGATCGAGTCATCGCGTCGTCGGTCGTCGGACCGGAGACATCGCGTCCGACGGCACCCCCGCGGTCCGTCGACTCCCGCGTGGTGGAGGTGTCTGCCTCTCCTCCCGCCGTCCCAGCTGTTCCTGCGGCTTCGCCGCGGGCGCCGTAGGCCAGTCCGTAGTGCTCGTAGAGCTGCCGCTCCTCGGCCGGGCTGAGGTGGGTGTCCGGATCGTGGTGCGGAGCGGAACGCAGCGCGTCCTTGTCGTACGGGACCGTGAGCTCGTCGCCGGACAGCTCCGCCGTCGCGAGCGGCACCAGGGACACGTGCGAGCCGAACAGCCCGGTCCGCACGGCGGCCCATTCCGGACGCTGCGTGTCGTCGTCGATGTAGACCCCGTCGACCTTGCCGAGCTTCTCACCCCCACGGCCCGTCACCGACATCCCGAAGATGCGCTCTGGTTCCCGAACGTCGATAGCCATCGTGTGGTTCCTCCTCGTGCCGTTTCATGATTCGTCCGGTTCCGCCCGGCCATGGGAGCGTTGCTCGGGGTTGCGGGCCCGACACCTCCGCTGTCGTTTTTGGTACGGATTACCGCGGAGGTGCCGTCGGCCGGCCGAACGGGAAACGGCGGTTCGGCGCAGCATCGCGCGGCGTCGGCCGAACGCCCTCGGGTGGTCACCAGCGGAGTCCGGTCGGCCCTTCCGTCGCCGTGCGTTCCCCGCGATCACGGCTGGGCGTGTAGGCGCTCAACCTGATCGCCCAGGTCGTGCGGTGATCCTCGTTCGTGCCACCATCGACGACCGACCGTCACTGCCGCCCTGTCCTCTGCGGCCCTGTCCTCTGCGGCCCTGTCCTCTGCGGCCCTGTCCTCTGCGGCCCTGTCTTCTGCGGCCCTGTCTTTTGCCGCCCTGTCATCGAACACATCGACGGCACACCAGTTCCGGTCTCCGTCGGTGAGCGCGAATCGGCTCCGCGACCGCAAGCTGTTCACGACCCATGATGAGCTCCGCCAGATTCGTTCCTTCTCGAGGAAGAGCGGCGGTCGGGCATGGGGGGCTGTCGGAGAAGGCGACCGGCTCGGGGACCGAGGAGCGACGCCGGGTCCGCCCGCGTGCACCCCGTTCTCCAAGAACTGTGGAAATGTCGATTATCGGCTGGAGGAGAACGACCAGTCGCGACGGAGGCACGAACTGGTTCGTCGTTCAGCGAAGGTGCTCATGTCGTCGGGGCTGCACGCCCGCCGTCCGGGGCTACCGACCGCGACCCAGGCGGACGGGCTTGTGCATCCAGCGCCAGCCCGAACGAGCTTACAGCAGCCTGTCCAGGGTCCGGCGACACGACGCCACTCGAGCGGGTCGCGACGGTAGAACCAGGAGGCCGCGTCTCCGCGCCCACCAATTTGAGGACGCGGGTGTTCTGGTCACGGAAGTCGCGGATCTCGCTGCGGATCTCGGGCGACGTCGTGGTGTCGGATGAGTACTACGTACGAACAAACTGTCATAACGTAGATTATCGGCTTCAGACGATGACGAGTTTCAGTGGATGCATGAACTGGTCACCGCGCGGTGAGACCTGCTTCGAACTGCAGGTCCACGCCCCCGAGCGAGCACGACGCGTTGGGCGTTGGCGGCCCGTAGCGACGACTTCAACAGTGCCTCGACGTGCGCCGTTGCCAGGGATCAATCATCTGATGCATGATTCGCGCATCACCCCTGACTCTTGGATGTCGCTGCGGAGGTCGTTGTGCCGGGTTCGTCGCACGGTCCGCGGGGTCCGGCCGGTGTGGCCGGTGAGCTGTTCCTGGCGGGCACCTCGCGGCTACTGCGGCCGGATGAGCAGGTGTTCGAGGCGATGCTCGCCGGCTGGCGGGATCAGCAGCTGAGCCGCAACCTGCACCACGGCACCGTGGACGGGCGCCTGGCCGTGGTGCGGCGGTTCCAGCGGTTCACCAACGAGTTCCCGTGGGACTGGCGGCCCGCGGAGATGGAGGCGTTCACCGCCGAGCTGCGCGGCGAGCGCTGCGCGTTGTCCACGGTGCGCAGCTACCAGGGCGCGATCCGGCTGTTCTGCGACTACGCCGCCGATCCGCGCTATCAATGGACCGCTGTGTGCGAACGGCTGTTCGGGTCCCACCCGGCGCAGATCTGCTTCGAGTGGAACACCGCCGCCCATGTCCAGGACACCGAGGGCGATCCGCGGCGGCGGGCGTTGACCAAGGCCGAGTTGCAGCGGCTGTTCGACTACGCCGACGAGCAGGTTGACCAGGCCCGCCGCAGCGGACACAAGGGCTGGTTCACCGCAGTCCGCGACGCGGCGGCGTTGAAGACCACCTATGCCTGGGGGCTGCGGCGACGGGAGACGGCGATGCTCGAGCTGGCCGATTTCGGCACCAACCCGCACGCCCCGGAGTTCGGCGCGCACGGGGTGCTCTACGTCCGCTGGGGCAAGGCGGGCAAGGGCAGCACCCCGAAGCGGCGCAGCGTGCTCACGGTCTTCCCCTGGTCGGTCCGGGTGATCACGCAGTGGGTCGAGCAGTGCCGGGAGCTGGCCCCGACCGCAGCGCGGAGCACGTCTTTGTGGCCCAGCGAGCGGTCTGGCCGGCTGTCGAAGGAGAAGCTCAGCGCCCGGTTCGCCGACTACCGCGACGCCCTCGGGATGCCGCCCGAGCTGACCCTGCACTGCCTGCGCCACTCCTATGTCACGCACCTGCTCGAGGCCGGCTACGACCCGCTGTTCGTCCAGCAACAGGTCGGGCACTCCTACGCCTCCACCACCGCGCTCTACACCTCGGTGTCCTCGGACTTCCGCACCCGCACGCTGCGCGGAGTGCTCGATGCCAGCGTCGGCCGCGCTCTGGCGCTAGGCGCTCGAGGCGCCGAGCAGGAACCTGGGACTGGTCCCGAGTCAACCGGAGAGCTCTGATGCCCGCACGTCGCCGACTGGACTTCCAGTGGAACCTGCGACAACTCATGGCCGCGCACCAGATGTGGAAGACGACCCAGCTCGTCCCGTTGCTGGCCGAACGCGGCGTGAAGCTGTCCGCGGCCCAGGTCTATCGACTGGTCACCGACAAGCCCGAGCGGCTGTCGATGAAGACGCTCGTGGCGCTCTGCGACATCTTCGGCTGCTCCCCCAACGACTTGATCACCCCGCACGTCGTCGCAGCCAGGACCCCCAAGGCCGCCGCAGGCGAAGGCGGAGCCGGCAGCGTGATGGCGATGCCCGGTGAGTTCCGGCCCGAACGCGCCCGCATCCTCGACGACGAAGACACCGGCGACGGCGCCAATGGCGGCGGCGGGTGAGCCCGCCGCGCAAGCCCCGAGCTCGCAGCACCACACCGGACCCGGACCGGTGGCCGGAGTGCACGCGCTGCGGGCAGTGCTACCAGCTCGCCGCGCGCTGGCCCGAGGGGCCGATCTGCACCTACTGCTACCACGCCGCCCGTCGCCGCGAAGGGGTCTGCGCCGACTGCGGCCATACCGGCATGGTTCCCGGGCTCAACACCGCCAAGGAGCCGACCTGTCTGCGCTGCAGCAGTGTTCCGCTCACGCTGACCTGCGCCGGGTGCGGGCAGGAAGCCTGGCTCGCCAAGGGCGCCACCTGCTGGCGATGCCTGCTGCGCGACATGGTCCACGACCACCTCGCTGGACCCGACGGCCAGATTTCGCCGGCGCTGCAGCCGATGGCCGAGGCGCTCTGCTCGATGCCCCGGGCGAACAGCGGCGTGACCTGGATGCGGGCCAACCCGCAGGTCGGACAGCTGCTGCGCGCACTGGGCACCGGCAGCCTCGAGCTGTCCCACGACGCTCTCGACGCGCTGCCCGCCGGCCGCACCGTCGAGTATCTGCGCGCGCTCCTGGTCACCCACCACGCCCTGCCGCCCCGCGATCGACGGCTGGCGACGTTTCAGCGTTGGCTCGACGACACCCTCGCCCGGGTCGATCACCCCGAGCACAGGCAGCTGCTCGACCGCTTCGCCCGCTGGCACCATCTGCGCGATCTGCGCCGACAGGCCGAGCACGGCCCGGTCGAGGCCGGCCCGGTCCTGCGGGCCAAGCAGTCGATCACCGTCACGATCGAGTTCCTGGGCTGGCTCGCCCTGCGCGGCACCACAATGGCCGAGCTGTCTCAGCACGAGATCGACTCCTGGCACGCCGGCGGACCAGGCACCCGCGAACATGTCCAGCGGTTCCTCTACTGGTGTCGCGCGCAGCGGCTCACCGGCAAGCTCGAACTCCCCCGCCGGGACAGGGACAACCCGCAGCTGATCGGTGAACACGCCCGACTGGAGATCATTCGCTCGCTGCTGCTCGACGACGAGCTGGCACTCCCCTACCGCATCGCTGGCTGCTTGATCACTCTCTTCGGGCAGCCCGCCGGGAAGGTCGTCGCCCTGACCCTCGCCGACCTGGCCGGCTCCGACGCCTCTTCGCCGGAGCTACGGCTCCGCCTCGGCAAGCAGTGGGCTCCCGTTCCCGAGCAGCTCGCGGCGCTGATCCGCCTTCATCTCGAGCACCGCGCCAACACCAACACCGCCGCCAATGCGCAGGCCCGATGGCTGTTCCCCGGCCAGGTCCCCGGCGAGCACCTCAGCCGCACGACCCTGCTCGCCGCCCTACGCGGCGCCGGAATCCCGGTGCGCGCCGCCCGGAACACCACCTGGCAACAACTCGTCCGAGAAGCACCGCCCCAGGTTCTCGCCGACGCCCTCGACATCAGCCCCGCCACGGCGATGAAGCACGCACAACGAGCGGGCTCAGACTGGGCGCGCTACGTCAGCACCACCCGCCACCAGCAATGATCCCTCCCCGGGTCAGCGCTCCTTGCGACCGGCCTCGCGGGCCAGCTCCAGCAGACTGGTGAACCAGGCGACCTGCCCCTGATCCCAGGTGGCCATCAGAAGACGCAGTGAGCTGAGCTCCTCGTCGCTCATCCCGACATCAGCCAGAGCCGAGGGCACCTGCCGCACCGACGTGTCCCAAGGCTCCCCGCCATCGCCCCAGAGCCCGTCCTCAGTCGAGGCGTATTGATGAGCAAGCCTCATGACCAGCTCGGACTCCCAACTGCCCGGACGCGCACCGACCAGCAACGCGACACCCCCGACCTCGTCAGCTGCAGCGCCAAGCGCCCCC
>NZ_JBJZON010000037.1:0-51236 GCF_047200735.1 Pseudonocardia oceanicola | reverse complement strand
ATCTTCTCCGACGGCTGGAATCGCGCCCGCGATCACGCCGGCGACGCGACGAGAATCGGAATTCCAGAGTGACTGATCGGGACGACAGGCAGGGCGACCGTCGCGAGGACGGTCCCCGGCAGCGAAGCGGCGAGCGCCGTGGCCGCGACGACCGCCGGGACGACCGCCGGGACGACCGCCGTGGCGGCCGGGTAGGGACGGGCTGGGGCGGCGCGGACGAGCGGCGCGGCCCGCGCCGCGGCGACGACCGCCCCGGAGCCCGCTCGGAGGCCCGCCGCGGGTCGGAAGGCGACCGCGGTCGCGGGAGCTTCCGGGGCCGCGAGGGAGGACGGGACCGCGACTCCCGCGGCCGCGACGGCCAGTCGGCGCGGGGCGGCCGCGGTGCGGGCAGCGGCAAGGTCTACGTCGACCGCTGGGGCCGTGACGACCGGCGGGACGACCGGCGGGACGACCGGCGGGACGACCGGCGGGACGACCGGCGGGACGTCCGCCGCGGTGGCCGACCGCAGCGTGACGACCGGCGGGGCGGCTACGGCCGGGACGATCGTGGCTCCCGTGGCGACCGCGCGCGCTACGGCGACGATCGTCGTGCAGGAGGTTTCTCCGATCGGCGGGACCGGTCCGACCGCGACGACCGCTCCGGCGGCTACCGGCGCGAGGACCGGGTCCGGAGCGGAGACCGTGACGAGCGGCCGCGCGGAGCGGACCGCGGCGGCTCCCGAGGCGGGTACGGCTCGGGTGAGCGCGGTGGGCGGTTCGAGCGCGACGACCGTCGTGGTTCCTTCCCGCGCGGCGAGCGTGGTGGCGCCCGCGACGACCGGTCGCCCCGCGAGGGCAGGGGCGAGCGGGAGGACCGTCGCGGTTCGTACGACCAGGCCGGGCGTCGGGGCGGGCCGGACCGCGGCCCGCGCGGCGGCGGCCGGTACGACCGCGAGTCCCGTGACGTCCCTGGGGCCCGTTCCGACCGGGACGAGCGGCGCGACTTCCGGTCCGGGTCTCGGGGCGGGCGCGGGGGGCCCGACCGCGACGAGCGCCCGGGCGGCTTCGGCCGGGACGGCCGTCCGCGCGGCGGGGACCGGAACGACCGTGTCCGGGGCGATCGCGAGGACCGCGGCTACTCGCGCGGGCCCGGCGACCGCGCCGACCGGTTCGGGCGCGGGGACGGGGGGCGGCGCTTCGACCCCGGCCCCCGCGGGGGAGACCGCCCGGAGCGCAGCGGCTACCGCGCCGACGACCGTCAGGACCGGCGCGGGGCATGGCAGGACGACCGTGCCCGTGACGAGCGTGCCCGTGACGACCGGCCCCGTGACGACCGGCCCCGTGACGACCGGCCCCGTGACGATCGGCAGGGCGGCGGTCGCTCCGCGGCCTTCCGGACCGAGGAGCGCGAGTCCCGTCCGGACCGCGGAGACGGGATCGGCGGGCCCTCGCGGCAGGACCGCGGGACCGACTTCCGCGACCGCGGGTTCGGACGACGGGAGCGTCCGGCAGGCGGTGAACGCGGCTTCCGCGGCGACCGGGTCGGTCCGGTGCGCGGGCGCCGGGAGAGCGGGCCGCGGGACACCGACCGCCCGGGCCGTGTGCCGCGCGACCGGGGTGACCGGTTCGACCGCGAGGAGCGTGAGCGTCGCCCGCGCGGCGCGGAGGGCGTGCCGACCTCCTTCATGGCCGAACCCGAACTGCCGGAGGGCGTCCGGCCGAACGGGCTCGACGCCGACGTCCGGCGCGACCTGCGGGGCCTGCAGAAGGAGACCGCGGAGAAGGTCGCCCTGCACCTCGTCGCCGCCGGCATGCTCGTCGACGAGGATCCCGAGGAGGCGCTGGCGCACGCGCGGTACGCGCGAAAGCGGGCATCGCGCATCGCCGTGGTCCGCGAGGCCGCCGGTATCGCGGCCTACCACGCCGGTGAGTGGACCGAGGCGCTCGGCGAGTTGCGGGCGGCCCGGCGCATGGGTGGCGGGCCCGGACACATCCCGGTGATGGCGGACATCGAGCGGGCGCTCGGGCGCCCCGAGCGCGCCCTGGAGCTGGTTCGCAGCCCGGAGGCCAAGGAGCTGGGCCACGCCGAGCGGGTCGAGCTCGCGATCGTCGCGGCCGGTGCGCGGCGCGACCTCGGCGAGGTCGACGCCGCGGTCGTCGGGCTGCAGGGGGCGGACCTGGACCCGCGCAAGCGGGACCCGTGGAGTGCGCGCCTCTTCTACGCCTACGCGGACAACCTGCTTGCCGCGGACCGCGAGTCGGACGCGGTGCAGTGGTTCGTCCACGCCGCCGACGCCGACGACGCCGGCGAGACCGACGCCCGGCGTCGGCTGGCCGAGCTCACCGGTGAGGAGATCGAGGACGAGGACGACGGCTTCGCGATCGGCGACGTCGTGGAGGAGGACGAGCCCACCCCGGTCGCCGACCGCCGGACCGACGAGGCCGGGGACCTGGGCGACGAGGCCGGGGACCTGGGCGACGAGGCCGGGGACCTGGGCGACGAGGCCGGGGACCTGGGCGACGAGGCCGAGGACCTGGGCGACGAGGCCGGGGACCTGGACGACGAGGACCTGGGCGACGAGGACCTGGAGGACGAGGCCGAGGATCCCGCCGACCCCGGCTCCGCGACCCTCCGGGCGCAGGCCCCTGTCGAGCCCGACGAGGACGGCGACCCCGAGCCCCTCGTCGACACCTGGCCCGCGGAGGGCCCGGAGGGTGAGCGGTCCTCGTGAGCGAGGACGTCCTCGCCCGGTTCGACGTCCTGCTGGTGGACCTCGACGGCACCCTGTACACGGGCTCGTCGGCGGTCCCCGGCGCCGTGGAGGCGATCGCGACGGCGCAGGACCGCGGCGTGCGGATCTCGTACGTCACGAACAACGCCTCGCGGCGGCCGTCGGAAGTCGCGGCGCAGCTCGCCGGGCTGGGCTTCCCGGCCACGACCGAGGACGTCCGCACCAGCTCCCAGGCCGGCGCCGCGATGCTCGCGGCTCAGCTGCCCGAGGGGGCGCGGGTGCTCGTCGTGGGGACGAGCGCTCTGGCGGAGGAGGTCACCCGCCGCGGCCTGCGGGTCGTGGACTCTGCCGAGGATGCCGACGCCGTGATCCAGGGCCACTCGCCGGACACGGGTTGGCGTGACCTCGCCGAGGCAACGCTCGCCGTGCGGCGGGGCGCGGTGTGGGTCGCGACGAACGTCGACCCCACGCTGCCGACGGAGCGCGGGCCGATGCCGGGCAACGGCTCCCTGGTCGGGGTCGTGCGGATCGCGAGCGGGGTGGAACCCCAGGTCGCGGGCAAGCCGGCGCCGACGCTGATCGAGGAGGCGCTGACGGCGTCGGGGCGCGAACACGGCCTGGTGATCGGCGACCGGCTCGACACCGACATCCAGGGCGGCAACGCCGCGGGGCTGCCGACGCTCGTGGTGCTGACCGGGGTGTCCACCCCGCGGGAGGTGCTGGAGGCGCCCGAGCCGCTGCGCCCGACCTACGTCGGTGCCGACCTGGGCGCGCTCCTGCGGCGCCCCGAGGAGCTGGCGCCGGGTCCCGGGGACGGGTGGGCCGTGGACGGGGAGCTGGTGCTCTCGGGCGAGGGCTCCGATCTCGACGCCCTGCGCGCACTCTGCGCCCTGCACTGGGCGGCCGGGGGCGGGGAGGCCCGGGTGCGTGCCGAGGGCGGGGCGGCGCGGGCCGCGGTCGCCCGGCTCGGGCTCGGGTGAGGCGGGGCACCGGCGCCGCGCCGGGCGCCGGGCCGCCGCTCCCCTTCGGCTACCGTGGCGATCAGACCGACGCCGTGAGTCGGATCCCGACCGGAGAGCACGACCGATGACCGTTCCCGTCCCGGGCGACCCCCGCCCGCCGTCCGCGCGCCCGCTCGAGGCCGTGCGGGCCGACGTCGAGGCCGCGCTGGGCGCCCTCGACGCCGTCGCCGAGCTGCCCGCGGAGGAGCACGTCGCGGCCTTCGAGCGGGTCCACGCGGCGCTGGGCGCCGCCCTCGCGGCCGGCTCGCCCGAGCGGGCCTGACCCCGGGGACCGCCGTGCCCACCCGTTCCCGGCTCGACGCCGAGCTCGTCCGGCGCAAGCTCGCGCGCTCGCGGCAGCACGCGGCGGAGCTGATCACCGCCGGTCGCGTGACCGTCAACGGGCTGCCCGCGGGGAAGCCCGCCACCCAGGTCGACCGGGCGGCCCCGGTCGTCGTCGAGGAGCGGGCGGACGAGCCGGACTGGGCCTCCCGCGGCGCGCACAAGCTGCTCGGGGCACTCGCGGCCTTCGCCGACGTGGTGGTGGAGGGCCGGCGCTGCCTCGACGCGGGTGCGTCGACCGGCGGGTTCACGGACGTCCTGCTGCAGCGCGGGGCGCGCGAGGTCGTGGCGGTCGACGTCGGCTACGGCCAGCTGGTCTGGCGGCTGCGGTCGGACCCGCGGGTGCGGGTGCACGACCGCACCAACGTGCGGGCGCTCGACCCGGAGCAGATCGGCGGGCTCGTCGACCTCACCGTGGCCGACCTGTCGTTCATCTCGCTCCGCACCGTGCTGCCCGCGCTCGTCGCGTGCACGGCACCGGGTGGCACCCTGGTGCCGATGGTCAAACCGCAGTTCGAGGTGGGCAGGGAGCGGCTGGGCGCAGGCGGGGTCGTGCGCGACCCGCGGCTGCGGCTGGCCGCGCTGACCGAGGTCGCCGACACCGCACGGGGCCTCGGCCTCGCCGTGCGCGGCGCCGTCGCCAGCCCGCTGCCCGGCCCGTCGGGCAACGTCGAGTACTTCCTCCGCCTGGCCCGGGACGGCGAGGACGACGTGGGCGACGGGCCGCTCGCCCGCGCCGTCGAGGAGGGCCCCCGGTGAGGGAGATCCTGGTCGTCCTGCACGCGGGGCGGGCCACGAACCGCCGGGTCGCGGCGCGCGTCGCCCACCGGCTGGCGAAGGAGGGCATCCGGCTGCGGGTGCTGGCCGACGAGTGGGCCGGGGTCGACAACGGCACCGATCTGCCGCCCGAGCTGCGCCCGGTCCTCGTCGACGGGACACCCGCGTGTGCCGCGGAGACCGAGGCGGTCCTCGTCCTCGGCGGCGACGGCACCCTGCTGCGCGCGGCCGACCTGGCCCGGCCGGCCAAGGTGCCGCTGCTCGGGGTGAATCTCGGCCGCATCGGCTTCCTGGCCGAGGCCGAGCAGGAGTCCCTGGGCGAGGCGCTCGACGCGATCGTGTCCGGGCGGTACGAGGTCGAGGAACGGATGACGATCGACGCCGTGGTCCGCCACCGCGACCGCGTCGTCGCCCGGACCTGGGCGCTCAACGAGGGCGTCGTGGAGAAGGCGACGCGCGAGCGCATCCTCGAGGTCGTGCTGGAGATCGACGGCCGCCCGGTGTCGAGCTTCGGCTGCGACGGCGTGATCTGCTCGACCCCGACCGGCTCCACCGCCTACGCGTTCTCCGCCGGCGGGCCCCTGATCTGGCCCCAGGTCGAGGCGATGCTGGTGGTGCCCAGCAACGCGCACGCGCTGTTCGCGCGGCCGATGGTCGTGTCGCCGGAGAGCCAGCTCGCCGTCGAGGTGGACGCCACCGGCCCGCCCGCCGTCCTCGACTGCGACGGCCGCCGGGTGATCGACGTTCCGCCGGGCGCCCGCGTCGAGCTGTGCCGCGGGATCGAGCCGGTCCGGATGATCCGGGTCCTGGCACAGCCCTTCGCCGACCGGCTGGTGCGCAAGTTCGACCTGCCCGTCCGCGGCTGGCGCGGGGCGCCGGACACCCCCGACGAGCACTGATCACCCGCGTCGCGCCGGGTCCTCCCCGCACCACCCGCCCGGCCCACCGTGGTCTGCGCACGGATCTGTCGGCGGCGGCCCGTATCGTGCGGCCCATGCTGGCCGAGATGCGCATCCAGGGCCTCGGCGTGATCGACGACGCCACGCTCGAGCTGGACCCGGGTCTCACCGTCCTCACCGGGGAGACCGGCGCGGGCAAGACGATGGTGGTCACCGGGCTCTCCCTGCTGGGGGGCGGTCGCGCCGAGGCGTCGCGGGTCGCGGAGGGGGCGTCGCGGGCGGTCGTCGAGGGCCGCTTCGCGCGCACCGGTGCCACCGCGCTGGAGCTGGCCGAGGAGGTCGGCGCGGAGGCGGACGAGGACGGCACGCTGATCGCCGTCCGTACCGTGTCGGCCGACGGGCGGTCCCGGGCCCACCTCGGTGGGCGGTCCGTGCCGGTGGGCGTGCTCGGCCGGCTCGCCGAGGCGACCCTCGCCGTGCACGGGCAGAACGACCAGCTCCGGCTGCTACGGCCCGCCGACCAACGCGCCCTGCTGGACCGGTACGCGGGCGACGCGGTGGCGAAGCCGTTGGCCGCCTACCGCGAGATCCGAGCGGAGTGGCAGGCCGTGTCCGCGGAGCTCCGCGAGCGCCGGGACAACGCGCGCCGGCTGGCCCAGGAGGCGGACATGCTCCGGCACGGGCTGACCGAGATCGAGGCCGTCGCCCCGCAGCCGGGGGAGGACCGCGAGCTCGTCGAGGAGGCGAAGCGGCTCGCCGCGGCGGACGACCTGCGCGAGGCCGCCGGGCTGGCCCGCGGCATGCTCTCGGGGTCGGACGACGGCGAGACCCCCGGCGCCGTCGGGCTCGTCGGCGAGGCCCGCAACCGGCTCCATTCCGGCGCCGACCCGGACCTCGCGGCGCTGGACCCGCGGCTGGGGGAGGCCCTCGCGGTCCTCACGGACGTGGCGGGGGAGCTGTCCTCGTACCTGGACCGGCTCGACGCGGATCCCGAGCGGCTGGCCCAGGTGCTCTCCCGGCAGGCGGAGCTCAAGGCGCTGACCCGCAAGTACGCCGCGGACATCGACGGCGTGCTCGAGTGGGCCGCGCGGGCGCAGGAACGGCTCGCCGGGCTCGACACCTCCGACGAGGCCCTCGCCGCGCTGGCCGCACGGCGGGACGCGCTCGCCACGGACCTGGCGGGGCACGCCACCGCGCTGGGCGCGGCCCGCGTCGAGGCCGCCGGCCGGCTCGCCGCCGACACCACCGCCGAGCTGGGCGGGCTCGCGATGAAGGACGCGGAGCTGCACGTCTCCGTCGCCGCCCGCACGGCCACCGGGCCCGACACCACCGACGCACTGCTCGTCGACAGCCGGTGGGTGGTCGCCGGGTCGGACGGGGTCGACGAGGTGGAGCTGCGGCTCGTCCCGCACCCCGGCTCGGCCCCGCAGCCGCTGCACAAGGGCGCCTCGGGTGGCGAGCTGTCCCGGGTGATGCTGGCCCTCGAGGTCGCGCTCGCGGGCGCCGACCCGGTGCCGACCATGGTGTTCGACGAGGTCGACGCCGGCGTGGGCGGACGCGCGGCGGTCGAGATCGGCCGCCGGCTCGCCCGGCTCGCCGCGCGCCACCAGGTCATCGTGGTCACCCACCTGCCGCAGGTCGCGGCCTACGCCGACCGGCACCTCGTCGTGCAGAAGAGGCGCGGTGAGGGGGTCACCCGCAGCAGCGTGCGCACGCTGCCCGAGACGGACCGGATCGTCGAGCTCGCGCGGATGCTCGCGGGGCTGGACGACACCGACACCGGGCGGGCCCACGCCGAGGAGCTGCTGGCCGCCGCCCGCACGCACCGTGCCGAGGACCGGGCCGCGCCGCGCCGGCGCCGGCGGAAGGGCTGAGTCGACCGGCGAGCGCGCCCGGCTCGTCGTCCCGGGTGACGGGGCGGTCACGGTGCGGCGCGCCTTCACCGATCCGGGCCAGGTGGGTGCCAGGGTGCGCGGCATGAAGCTGACCGGCCTGCTGCACCGCTCGCGACCCGAGCTGCCCGGGCTCGCCGGGACCGCGCGCGTCGACAAGCGCACGGACGCGTTGCTCAAGCGGCTCAAGCCGGGCGACGTCGCGGTGCTCGACCAGATCGACATGGACCGCGCCACGGCCGACGCGCTGATCGCGGCCGAGGTCGCCGCCGTGGTCAACGCCTCGCCGTCCATCTCCGGGCGGTTCCCCAACCTCGGGCCGGAGGCCCTGCTGGCGGCCGGGATCCCGCTCGTCGACGACACCGGCCCCGAGGTGCTGCACGACGTGCGCGACGGCGCGCGGATCCGGGTGCACGAGGGCGTGGTGTACGCCGGTGAGCTGGAGCTGGCGCGCGGGACCGAGCAGACGGCCGAGTCGGTCGCCGACGCCCTGGTCGAGGCCAAGGCCGGGCTCACCCACCAGCTCGAGGCGTTCGCCGCCAACACCACCGAGTTCATGCGTCAGGAGCGCTCGCTGCTGCTCGACGGCTTCGGCGTCCCGGAGGTCGACGTCGCCCTGCAGGGCCGGCAGGTGCTCGTGGTCGCGGCGGGGTTCGACCACGCCAAGGACCTGGCGAGGCTGGGCAACTACATCCGCGAGTACCAGCCGGTGCTGCTCGGTGTCGGGGCGGGTGCCGACGCGCTGCGCGCTGCCGGGCACAAGCCGGACCTCATCGTCGGGGACCCGTCGGACATCTCCGACGAGACGCTGACCAGCGGTGCCGACGTCGTCGTGCCGGCCTTCGCCGACGGGCATGCCCCCGGCCTGCACCGGGTCCAGGACCTCGGGGCGAGCGCGGTGACCTTCCCGTCCTCGGCGAACCCCGAGGACCTCGCGCTGCTGCTCGCGCACCACCACGGGGCGTCGATGATCGTGACCGTGGGCCTGTCGGCGAACATGGTCGAGTTCCTCGACCGGGGCCGGTCCGGCTCCCACGCCTCGACCTTCCTCACCCGCCTGCAGGTGGGGGGGCAGCTGGTCGACGGCCGGGTCATCGCCCAGCTCTACCGCAGCCGGATCTCCACCGGCGCGCTGCTGCTGCTCGTCGGGGCGGCGCTCGTCGCCGTCCTGGCCGCGGTGCTGATGTCGCAGGCCGGTGACGCGGTCCTGACGTGGATCACCACGACCACGACCGCCGTGTTCGAGACGATCGAGGGGTGGTTCGTCCGGTGATCTCGCTGCGCTACCACGCGGTGTCCATCGCGGCGGTGTTCCTCGCGCTCGCGGTCGGCGTGGTGCTCGGCGCGAGCGGCCTGTCCGACCGGCTGCTCGCCGCGGTCTCGACCGACCGGGACACCCTCTCCGCCCAGGTCGACACGCTCACCGCCCAGCGCGACGCGCTGCTCGACGAGCAGGCCGCGGCCGAGGAGTTCGCCGGCCGGGTCGGCCCGGCCGCCGTGCGCGGGCTGCTGTCGGGGAAGAGCGTGGCCCTGGTGCAGGCCGGCGGCCAGCAGACCGACGCCGAGTCCGTGATCCGGCTCGTCGGCCAGGCGGGTGGCACGGTGACCGGCTCGATCACGCTCACCGACGCCGTCGGCGACCCGGCCCGGTCCGACGAGCTCAACGCGCTGGCCGCCGAGCTGCTGCCGGCCGGCGCGCAGCTGCCTGCCGCCTCCGACACCGGAAGCCTGGCGGGCGGCCTCCTCGGCAGCGTCCTGAGCTCGGCGAACGCGCCGACCGCGGAGCAGGCGGGAGCGGTGTGGGCCGGCCTCGCCGACGCCGGGTTCGTCCAGCCCGGAACGGCCCCCGGCCCGGCGGACCTCGTCGTCGTGCTGACCGGGGGCGCCGCCCAGGGCCCGGACGCCGGCGACTCGGCGGCCGTGCTCGCCCGGCTGGCCGCGCAGCTCGACCGCTCGGGCGCGGGTGCCGTGCTGGCCGGGCGGGAGGGCTCGGCGTCGGCGACCGGCCCCGTCGGCGTCGCGCGTGCCGCCGGCGGTCCGACGGCGGGCCTGTCGACGGTCGACGACGTCCAGACCGCCTCCGGTCGTGTCGCCACCGTGCTGGCCCTCAAGGAGCAGCTCGACGGCGGGGTGGGCAGCTACGGCTCCGACCGCAGTGCGAGCAACGGGGCGGCCCCCGGCGCCTGACCCCGTCGGGCGGACGGCGCTCTCGCTCACTCACGAGGTGCGAGCCGGAGCGCCGTTCCTCTCGTCCGGACGGGCGGCGACACGCGGCACGGCGGTCTGGCGGGGGCGCCGAGAGCGGCCCGGGTACACTGGAGTTCCGTGCAGACTCGCGCGACCCGTCATCTGTTCGTCACCGGCGGGGTCGCATCCTCGCTGGGCAAAGGCCTCACCGCGTCGTCCCTCGGTCAGCTGCTCACCGCGCGCGGCCTGCGGGTCACGATGCAGAAGCTCGACCCGTACCTCAACGTCGATCCCGGGACGATGAACCCGTTCCAGCACGGCGAGGTCTTCGTCACCGAGGACGGCGCCGAGACGGACCTCGACGTCGGCCACTACGAGCGGTTCCTCGACCGGGACCTGCACGGCCGGGCCAACGTCACCACCGGTCAGGTGTACTCCGAGGTCATCGCCAAGGAGCGCCGCGGCGAGTACCTGGGCGACACCGTGCAGGTCATCCCGCACATCACGAACGAGATCAAGGACCGCATCCTCGCGATGGCGGAGCCCGACGCCGACGGCGTCGTCCCCGACGTCGTCATCACCGAGGTCGGCGGCACCATCGGCGACATCGAGTCGCTGCCGTTCGTGGAGGCGGCCCGCCAGGTGCGCCACGAGGTGGGCCGGGACAACTGCTTCTTCCTGCACGTCTCGCTGGTGCCGTACCTGGCGCCCTCGGGCGAGCTGAAGACCAAGCCCACGCAGCACTCCGTCGCGGCGCTGCGCAACATCGGTATCCAGCCGGATGCGTTGGTCCTGCGCGCGGACCGGGAGATCCCGGACGCGATGAAGCGCAAGATCTCGCTGATGTGCGACGTGGAGATGGACGGCGTCGCGGCCTGCCCCGACGCCCCGTCGATCTACGACATCCCGCGGGTGCTGCACCGCGAGGCGCTCGACGCCTACGTGGTCCGCCGGCTCGGGCTGCCCTTCCGGGACGTCGACTGGACGGTCTGGGGGGACCTGCTCGACCGGGTGCACAACCCCGACGAGAAGGTCACGATCGCGCTCGTCGGCAAGTACGTCGACCTGCCCGACGCCTACCTGTCGGTCACCGAGGCCCTGCGCGCCGGCGGGTTCGCGCACCGGGCCAAGGTCGAGATCCGCTGGGTCGTCTCGGACGACTGCGAGAGTCCGTCCGGGGCCGCGAGCGCGCTGGAGGGCGTCGACGGGGTCCTGATCCCCGGCGGGTTCGGCATCCGTGGCATCGAGGGCAAGCTCGGCGCGATCACCCACGCCCGCACCCGCGGCATCCCGACCCTCGGGCTGTGTCTGGGCCTGCAGTGCATGGTGATCGAGGCGGCGCGCAACCTCGCGGGCCTGGAGGCCGCCAGCTCCAGCGAGTTCGACCCGCGCACCCCGTACCCGGTGATCTCGACGATGGCCGAGCAGCTCGACGTCGTCGCCGGCGACCGGGACATGGGCGGGACCATGCGGCTCGGCGCCTACCCCGCCGCGCTGGGGGAGGGCACTGTCGTCGCGAAGGCGTACGGCGGCCGCGAGGTGTCCGAGCGGCACCGGCACCGCTACGAGGTCAACAACTCCTACCGGGACCGGCTCGCCGAGGCCGGCCTGGTGTTCGGCGGCACCTCGCCGGACGGGAGGCTCGTCGAGTTCGTCGAGCTGCCCGAGGCGAAGCACCCGTTCTTCGTCGGCACCCAGGCCCACCCGGAGCTCAAGAGCCGGCCGACCCGGCCGCACCCGCTGTTCGCGGCGTTCGTGAAGGCGGCCCTGCGGTACAACGCCGAGGACCGGCTGCCGGTGGAGATGCCGTCCCGGGCGAAGGCGAACGGCAAGGCCGAGCGCGCGGAGCCCGTCGACACCGCGGCACCCGCCGAGGTGGGCTCGTGAGCCGGAGCGCTCCGGGGACGCACGACTTCCCGATCACCGCCTCGCGGGACATCTACGAGGGCCGCGTGATGGCCGTGCGGGCGGACACGGTCCGCATGCCCGGCGGCCGGGAGGCGACCCGCGAGATCGTCGAGCACCCGGGGGCGGTCGCGATCGCCGCGCTCGACGAGCAGGACCGGCTGATGATGATCCTGCAGTACCGGCACGCGGTGCGGCGCCGGCTGTGGGAGATGCCCGCCGGGCTGCTCGACCAGGCCGGCGAGGACCCGGTGGCCGCGGCCGCCCGGGAGCTCGCCGAGGAGGTGGGCCTCGAGGCCGACCACTGGTCGGTGCTGGTCGACGCGGTGCCCTCGCCCGGCTTCTCCGAGGAGGCCATCCGGGTCTACCTGGCCACCGGGCTGCGCGAGGTCGGGCGCCCCGACCTGGGCGACGACGAGGAGTCCGAGCTCGAGCTGCGCCGGATCCCGCTCGCCGAGGCGGTCGACATGGCGCTGCGGGGTGAGATCGTCAACGCCACGGCGGTCGCGGGGGTCCTCGCCCTGCAGGCGGTGCGGGACGGGCACGGCGCGACACGCCCGACCGACGCCCCCTGGCCGGACCGCCCCACGGCCTTCGCCGAGCGCAAATCCTGAGCCGACCGCACGAACGGCACTCTCGTGCGGTAGGTCCGCACGAGAGTGCCGTTCGTGCGACGGGGAGCCGGTCAGCCGGCCGCGCGCGCGAGCCCGCGCCGGACGGACGGGGCGACCGGGCTCAGCCGCAGGGCGTCGGGCAGCCGCAGCACCACGTCCCGGCGTCCGGTCAGCGACAGCCGCCCGTCGCCGCGGACCACGGCGAGGTCCAGCGCGCCCGCCCACACCTGGTAGAGCACGCCCAGCGAGGTCTCGATCACCGCGTCGACCTCGTAGCCGGGGTCGGTGAAGCACAGCGACACGTCGTGCGGCTGGATCACGAACCAGAACCGTCGGCGTCGGGCGTCGGGCACGTGGACGTGCAGCACCGTGCGTCTCCCCCCGAGCGGTCCGGGGTCGATCCCGCCGCGGATCCACCACATGAGCGTGGTCGGGTCGAGCTCGTCGGGTCGCGGCTCGCCGAAGGCCCAGCGGGCGCCCCACTCGGCGAGGCCGAAGAGCAGCGGCATCAGGTCCTCGCACGCGGGCGTCGGGCGGTACTCGCCGTCGGCGTGCACCACCAGGCCTGCGCGCTCGAGCTGGCCGAGCCGCTTCGACAGCAGCGCCCGGGACATCCCGGGCAGCCCGCGGGCGAGCTCGTTGAAGCGGGTCGCACCGACGAGCAGGTCACGGACCACGAGCAGGGTCCACCGATCGCCCAGGATCTCCAGCGACCGCGTGATGGGGCAGTACTGGCCATAGCGGGACATGGCCGCACATCTTCCTCGGCCCGGTTCATTTTCGGAACTATGCGACGAGCCGGGCACGCCGGATCCTGCCTGCATGACGACTCTCGAGCAGGTCCCCACCAGCACCCTCGCCGACGCCGACGTCGTGGCCCTCGCGGCGGCCGTCGGCCGGGCCGCGGCCCCGTTCGAGGCCGCGCACGACGCCGACGCCGGCTTCGTCGCCGAGGCCTACGCGGCCATGGCCGAGCTCGGCTACCACCGCCTCGGCGTACCGGTGGAGCTCGGCGGGCTCGGCGCGAGCCTGCGCCAGGTGGTGCTGGCGGAGGAGGAACTCGGCCGGTGGTCCGGGTCCGCCGCGCTCGCCGCCGCGATGCACCAGTACCTGACCCGCATGCAGGTGTGGCGGCACCGGCGCGGCAAG
Source organism: Pseudonocardia oceanicola (assembly GCF_047200735.1). Classification (NCBI taxonomy): domain Bacteria; kingdom Bacillati; phylum Actinomycetota; class Actinomycetes; order Pseudonocardiales; family Pseudonocardiaceae; genus Pseudonocardia; species Pseudonocardia oceanicola. Next base: position 37,759 of record NZ_JBJZON010000037.1, on the reverse strand, counting down.
CCCGATGCGGCGGCGGTCCTGCGCCGGGTCGCCGACGAGGGCCTGGTCCTCGCGACGAGCGGCGGCTCGGACTGGGTCTGCCCGACGACCACGGCCACCCGCGTCGACGGCGGTTACCGGTTCGACGGCCGCAAGACCTTCTGCTCGCAGGCCCCGGCCGCGGGGGTGCTCGCCACCTCGGCGGTGCTCGGCGAGCCCGGTCCCGACGCGGTCGTGCTGCACGCCGGAGTGCCGTTCGCGGCGCCGGGCGTGCGGATCGTCGAGACCTGGGACACCCTCGGCATGCGCGGCACGGCCAGCCACGACGTGGTGCTCGACGGCGTGTTCGTGCCGGAGGAGAAGGTGCTCGGCACCCGGCCGTACGGGGCGCTCGCCGGTCCGCTGCTGGTCGCGGTGATCCACTTCGCCCCGGTCGCGGCGGCGGCCTACCTCGGTGTCGCGCGCGGGGCGTGCGAGGAGGCCGAGCGGCTGGCCGCCGGCCGGGCCGAGGTGCCCCCGGCGGCCGTGCGCGGGATCGGCGAGATGCGGGCGCGGCTGCGGGTCGCCCGCTGGGCCCTGCTGGCGGCCGTCGACGAGGTCGGCGACGACCCGCCCGCCGACGACCCGACCCTCGACGCGGTGCTGACGGCCAAGCGGCACGCCGTCGTCGAGGCGCGGGAGGTCGTGGACCGGGCGCTGGAGGTCGCGGGCGGGCCGGCGTTCTTCCGCAGCTCGCCGCTCGAGCGGGCCTACCGCGACGTCCGGGGCGGCCCGTTCCACCCGCTCACACCGGAGGCGACGCTGGCCCGGCTCGGCGAGAGGGCGCTGGCGGCCCGCCGGGCCTGATCCGGCGCACGCCGGGGTCGGCAGGTTCCCGAGGCCGTTCTCAGGGTCGCAGCGGCCGGCCCTGCGCGTCCGTGGACCGGCCGGCGAGCAGGACGATGCCGTCGACGAAGCCCCAGATCGCCCCGAGTCCGAACGTCACGATCGTGACGATCAGCTGGGCGATCGCGATGCCGGTGTGCCCGGTGTAGAAGCGGCCGATCCCGGCGCCGCCCAGGAACAGCTGCAGCAGGCCCGCGGCGAGCTTGGACTTGTCCGAGTAGGGGGCGCCGGTGCCGGGCTCGCGGCCGTAGGGGGCGTCGGGGGCGGCGCCCGGGACGTGGTGCGGCAGACCGGGGGCGCCGTAGGTCGGGCCCCCGTGCGGCGCGGGCGCGGAGCCGTGGCCGGTGAAGGCCTGGTGGCCGGTGTACGGCCCGTCGGCGTACCCGGAGGGGAGGCCCGCCGGTGGTCCGTAGGCCTGCCCGTACCCGGTCTGCCCGCCGCCGTGCCCGCCCGCGCGGTTCCGCAGCGCCGACGGGTGCGGGGCGGGAAGGTCGGTGAACAGCCCGCCGAGGTCGTCCAGCGTCCGCGCGGCCCACACCTGCGCGACGCGCTCCTCGTACTCCGCGCCGTCGAGCCGGCCGTGGGAGAAGTGCTCCGCGAGCGCCTGCGCGGCGTCCTCGCGCTCGGCGTTGCCGATCCTGACCTGCGGGGGCTCGGGCTCGCTCACGGGACAGACCGTACCCGTGACCGCCCGGCGGGCGACGACACCCGTGGCCGGGAACCTCACCTCCGCTCATCCGCCTCCCGCGCGACGTGACGACCGCGCCGGTGAAGGCCTAGCGGTGCGGCGGCAGGAAGACCTCAGTTCCGGGGGAGTGCAGGACGGCGCTCACGTGCAGGCCGGCGTGCGCGATCGGTGCGCCGACCGGGTTGAGGGTGACCAGGGTCGGCAGGCTCCAGACGACGTCCGCCGCGACCGGTCGGGCCACCATCGAGGACCGGAAGTCGCGATACCCGAGGTGATAGACGGTCGTCATGACCAGCGAGGCCAGCAGCGCGGCCGCCCCGATCAGAACCGTGCCGGACCTGCGCCGGCGCATCCTGCTCCCCTCGGCCGCGGCGAAGACCGCCAGGATCGGGAAGGCCGACAGCAGCAGGCCGTCCACGGCACCGTAGGCCACCCCGCGCCAGAGCACCGCCCACGCCAGTGCCAGGCCCTCCGGTCGGGGCGTCGCGGGTTCGGTGCCGACGACGACGGCGGCGAGGACGGCGGCGACGAGCACGCCGAGGACGACGGCCGACCGCCGACGGCGGCGCACCATCACGTCGAGGCGCTGCCCGGTCCTCCGTGCCCACAGCACGAAGAACCCGAGCGCGGTCGCCAGGTAGACGCCGTAGTAGAGGTCCCTCGGCAGGTGCAGGACGTCCGCGAACAGGCACGGAACCGCGAAGCCCACGCCGAAGCCGGCACCCAGCCAGGCACGGTGCCGCCGGGCGGCGCCGGACCGGGTCCGCTCGCTCCGGACACGTGAGCCGGTCATGTCCCGACCGTGCGCGCCCCCGCGGGGAGCGGGTAGGGCCGGACGTCACGGCCGCCCTGGTCCTCGCGGCGGGTCGAGGAGTCCTAGGCTCGCGACCATGCGTTTCGGTCTCTTCGTCCCTCAGGGCTGGCGGCACGATCTCGCCGGCATCGACCCCGCCGAGCAGTGGGGGGTGATGAAGGGGCTCGCGGCCCACGCGGACGCCGGCCCGTGGGAGTCGATCTGGGTCTACGACCATTTCCACACCGTGCCCGCCCCGACCGACCAGGCCACGCACGAGGCGTGGACCTTGATGGCGGCGTTCGCGGCCTCGACCGAGCGGGTCCGGCTCGGCCAGATGTGCACCTGCATGGCCTACCGCAACCCGGCATACCTGGCGAAGGTCGCGGCGACCGTCGACGTCGTGTCCGGCGGGCGGGTCGAGATGGGCATCGGCGGGGGCTGGTACGAGCACGAGTGGCGCGCCTACGGCTACGGCTTCCCGCCGCCGCGGGACCGGCTCGGCATGCTCGACGAGGGCGTGCAGATCTTCCGGCAGGCCTGGCGGAAGGGCGTCGCGACGCTCGACGGCACGCACTACCGGGTCGACGGGGCGATCTGCGAACCCCGGCCGCTCCAGGCCGGCGGCATCCCGATCTGGGTCGCCGGTGGCGGCGAGAAGGTCACGCTGCGGATCGCGGCCCGCTACGCCGACTACACCAACTTCGACGGCAGCCCCGACGGCTTCACGGCGAAGTCGGAGATCCTGGCCCGGCACTGCCGGGACCTGGGTACGGACTTCGAGGCGATCGTCCGCTCGGCGAACTACAACGTCGCCATCGGCGCCACGGAGGCCGAGGTCTCCGACCGGCTGCGGCAGGTGGTCGACCGGTTGACCCCCTACGTCGGCAAGGAGAAGGCGGAGTCGCAGCTCGGCGCCTTCCGCGGGCTGCCGGGCGTGGGCACGCCGGAGCAGATCGTGGAGAACCTGCGCGGGATGCAGGAGCGCGGGATGACCTACGGCATCTTCTACTTCCCCGAGGCCGCCTACGACCGCTCGGGGATCGAGCTGTTCGAGCGCGAGGTCATCCCGAACCTGGCCTGATGCGTGTGACGACCCGGTCGAGCGCGTCGTGGAGCCATGGTGCGTGTGACGACCCGGTTCCAGCGCGTTGTGCATCCATAATGCGGCGCATGGGCACGCGGGTCGCGGACGGGACGCAGGCCTTCCTCGCGCACCTCGCGGTGGAGCGGGGGAGTTCGGCGAACACGGTGCGCTCCTACACGACCGACCTGGGCCGATACGCGGCGTACCTGCAGGAGCGGGGGATCGACGACCTCGCCGCGGTCGCCGAGTCCGACGTCGCCGACTTCGTCGTGGCGCTGCGCAGCGGCGAGGCGCCGCTGGCGGCGTCGTCGGCGGCGCGGGCCCTCGCCGCGGTCCGTGGCCTGCACCGGTTCGCGGCGCGGGACGGGCTGGTGCCGGTCGACGTCGCCCGCGCGGTCGCCCCGCCCAGCCTGCCCCGGCGGCTGCCCAGGACCCTCACGGTCGACCAGGTCGAGCAGCTGCTGGCCGGTTGCGTCGGCGACGGGCCGACCGGGCTGCGCGACCGTGCGCTGCTCGAGCTGCTCTACTCGACGGGGGCCCGGACCTCCGAGGCCGTCGGCCTCGACCTCGACGACCTCGACACCGCCTCGCGGACGGTCCTGTTGCGCGGCAAGGGCGGCACGCAGCGCATCGTGCCCGTGGGGCGGCCCGCGCTCGCCGCCGTCGACGCCTACCTGGTGCGGGCCCGTCCCGGCCTGGCCACCCGGGGCCGCGGCACCCCGGCCCTGCTGCTCAACGCCCGCGGCGCCCGGCTCTCCCGGCAGAGCGCCTGGCACGCCCTGCGCACCGCGGCCGACGTCGCGGGCCTCGACCCCACCACGGTCTCGCCGCACACCCTGCGGCACTGTTTCGCCACCCACCTGCTCGCGGGCGGCGCGGACGTCCGCGTGGTCCAGGAGTTGCTGGGCCACGCGTCGGTGACCACCACGCAGGTCTACACGCACGTCACCGTCGCCGCCCTCCGCGAGGTCTACGCGACCGCACACCCGCGGGCCCTGGGTGCGGGACGGACCCGACGCACGGGGCGGACCGGGCACCGCTAACGTCCCCCGGTGATGATCGCGACCCGGGCCCCCCGCCTGCTGCTCCTCCCCGTCCTGGTCACCGGCCTGCTCCTCGCCGGATGCGGCGGCAGCACCTTGCGCACCGACACCGGTCCCGGCCGGGTATCGGGCGCGTCCTCGGGAGCGCTCACCATCGAGGGCGGGACCCAGCGACACGAGGGCACCGTCGGGCGCGTCGAGATCATGTCCGACGCCGGCGACGTCACGCTCCGATCCGGACCCGACGGCGTGGCCACGGTGGACCACGAGATGCGGTGGACCGGGGCGCGGCCCGAGCTGACCCAGGAGCTCACGGGCGACGTCCTGCGCATCACCGCCCGGTGCCCCGACCCGGGGGAGCGGTGCGAGACCAGGCTGGCGGTGACGGTGCCCGCCGCGTCGGGGTCCACCGTGGACCTGGGTGCGGGTGACGTCGCGGTCGAGGACCTGGCGGGGGCGCAGGAGCTGCGCACCGCCTCCGGCGACGTCGCCGGGAGCGGCCTCGCCGGGCCGCGGGTGTCCGCGCACAGTGCGGCCGGGGACGTCGAGCTGATCTTCGACGCCGCACCGTCCACGGTCGTCGCGGAGTCGACGGCCGGGGACGTCGACGTGCTCGTCCCGGTCGGCCCGGTGTACCGCGTGGACGCGGGCACGACCGTCGGCTCGGTCGAGGTCGGTGTCGCGGACGACCCGGGCGCGGCGGCCACGATCAGCGCGCACAGCACGGCGGGCGACGTCCGCGTCGCGCACCGCTGACCAGCGCGAACCAGCGAGGACCCGTCCGCGGACGGACCCTGCGGGTCCGGTGCCGCCGACCGGCGTCGACCTCGCGACGTGACCGATCTGTCGCGTTCTGTCGTCTTCCTCACTCGAACGGCCCTCGGCCCGTGCTTGCATCCGGACCCCCGCCCTGGTTTGTTAAGTAAGCCTTACCGCGTGTGAATGCAGCCTTCCCGGTCATGTGTGTAGGGGGGTCTGCGAGCGGGGACGATGGCTGTCTCCTGCGCGCGGCACGGTCCGACGAACTCGACGAGAGGCGGTGTCACGAGTGAGCGTGCCCCCCGCACTCGGTATCCGTACCGGCGCGACGCTCGCCCTGTCGGCCGCGCAGCTCGGGGTGTGGAACGCCCAGCGGCTGGACCCGGAGTCGCGCGGCTACCTCGTCGGCGAGGTCCTCGAGATCTCCGCCGGCGAGGGTGGCGACCCGATCGACGTCGCGGCGCTCGGCGACGCCGTGCGCGCGACGATCGACGAGGCCGAGACCCTGCGCCTGCGCGTGCACGACACCCCCGACGGTCCACGCCAGACGGTGTCCGACGAGCCCGCGGCGCGGCCCCGCGTCGTGGACCTGCGCGGGGAGCGCAACCCGGTCGCGGTGGCGCACGCGCTGGTCGACGCCGAGCGCTCGCGCGCCGCCGAGGCCTGCCGGGGCATGGTGGACCGTCCCCTCCACACCTACACGCTGGTGCGGCTGTCCGATCAGGACGTGTGGTGCATCCAGCTGTACCACCACCTGATCGTCGACGGGTACAGCGCGGCGATGCTCTCCCGCCGGGTCGCGGCCCACTACACCGCGCGGGTGCGCGGCACCGAGCCGCCGCCCGCGACCTTCGGCGCGATCGCCGACCTGGTCGCGAAGGACCGCGAGTACGAGGCGAGCGAACGGTTCGTCCGGGACCGCGAGTTCTGGCGCGACCTGCTCACCCCGCTGCCCGAGCTCGGCGGCCGCGGGGACGCACCCGAGGGCCCCGCCGACCGCACACTGCACGCGCGGGCGTTCGTCTCCGGCGCCACGCTCGACCGGCTCGAGGCGCTGGCCGACGACACCGGCACCACCTGGGCCGAGGCGCTCATCGCCTGCTACGCGGGCTTCCTGCACCGGCTGCGCGGCGAGTCCGACCTGGTCGTCGCGCTGCCGATGATGGCGCGCACCGGCGCGGCGGCCCTGCGGACGCCGGCGATGGCGGTCAACGTGCTGCCGCTGCGGCTGTCGGTGCGCGGCGGCGACCGGCTCGGCGACCTCGCCCAGCAGGTGGGCCGCGCGATGCTGGGCATGCGGGCCCACCAGCGCTACCGCGGCGAGAACCTGCCGCGCGACCTCGGCGTCCCCGGCGCGGGCGCGCTGCTGCACGGCATCGGGATCAACGTCAAGGCCTTCGACCTCACGTTGGACTTCGCCGGCGCCGTCGGCATCCTGCGCAACGTCGCCGGCGGGCCGCCGGAGGACCTCGGCCTCACCGTCACCCCGCAGCGCGACGGCGGGCTGATGCTCGGCTTCGAGGTCGACGCGCGGACCACCTCGCAGGCCACCGTCGACCGGCGGATGGCCGCCCTGGTGCGGATGATCGAGGGCCTGACCGGGCCGGCCGACCCGGCGGTCGGGCAGGTGGACCTGCTCGGGGAGGAGGAGCAGGCCCGGCTGCTCGCCGGGCGCACCCCCGCCGCGCTGCCCGGCACCCCGAAGCTCGTCCCGGCCGTCCTCGACCGCCTCGCCGCGACCCGGCCCGACGCGACCGCTCTGGTCCACGGCGCCGAGCAGCTCACCGTCGCCGAGCTCGCCGGCCGGGTCCACCGGCTGGCGCGGGCGTTGCGGCACCGGGGGATCGGGCCCGACGACGTCGTCGCGCTGGCCCTGCCCCGCTCGGTCGACCTCGTCGTCGCGCTGCTCGCGGTGCTCGACGCCGGCGCCGCCTACACCGTCCTCGACCTCGACCATCCGGCCGAGCGGCTGCGCACGCTGCTCGACGACACCTGCCCGGCACTCGTCCTCGGATCCGGCGTGCCCGAGGCCGTGACCCTGGAGACCGAGGGACTGCCGGACGGGCCGTTGACCGCGGCCGAGCTTGCCGCGCCGCGGCACCCCGAGCACCTCGCCTACGTGATCCACACGTCCGGCTCGACCGGCACGCCCAAGGGCGTCCTGGTCCGGCACGCGGGCCTGGCGGCGCTGCTGCACCACCACCGCACCACGCTCTACGCCGCGGCCGAGCGGCGGGCCGGGCGGCGGCTGCGGACCGCGCACACCGCCTCCTTCTCCTTCGACGCCTCGCTGGACCAGCTGAGTTGGCTGCTCTGCGGGCACGAGATGCACCTCTACGACGCCGACCTGGTCAAGGACGCCGCCGGGCTGGTCGCGGCGTTCGCCGCCGACGGCATCGACTGCGTGGACCTGACCCCGTCGATGGCCGCGGCGCTCGTCGACCACGGCCTGCTCGACGGTCCGCACCCGCCCGTCCAGCTCGTGCTGGGCGGCGAGGCGGCGCCCGCCGCGCTGTGGGAGCGGATCGCGCGCTCCGGGGTGGTGGCGCACAACCTCTACGGGCCCACCGAGGCGACGGTCGACGCGACCGCCGCGCCGGTCGAGGGCACCACCCCGACCATCGGGCTCCCGCTGGCCGGCACCCGCGCGTACCTGCTCGACGCCGCGCTGGTTCCGGTCCGGGACGGCGAGCGGGGCGAGCTCTACCTGGCCGGGCCGCACCTCGCCCGGGGCTACCTCGGCCGCCCCGGGGCCACCGCGGAGCGCTTCCTGCCGGACCCCTTCGGCGCCCCCGGCGACCGTATGTACCGCACCGGCGACGTCGCGGTGTGGACCCCGGGCCGCGGGCTGGAGTTCGCCGGCCGCGGGGACGGCCAGGTCAAGATCCGCGGGTTCCGGGTGGAGCTCGGCGAGGTCGAGTCCGCGCTGAGCGAGGTTGCGGGCGTCACCGCCGCGGCGGCCGTGCTCCGCACGGACGGCGCCCGCCCGATGCTGGTCGGGTACGTGACCGGCACGGTCGAACCGGACCGGGTGCGGTCCGCGCTGGCCGCGCGGCTGCCGGAGCACCTGGTGCCCGCCGCCGTCGTGGTGCTCGACGCCCTGCCGGTCACGGTGAGCGGCAAGCTGGACCGCGCCGCCCTGCCCGCGCCCCGGCTCGCCGGCTCCGGGCGGGCCCCGGCCACGGCGCGGGAGCGGGCGCTGTGCGAGGTCGTCGGCGAGGTGCTCGGCCAGGAGGGCGTCGGTCCCGACGACGACTTCTTCGGCCTCGGCGGCGACAGCATCACCGCCATCGGCGTGAGCAGCCGGGCCCGCGCCCGGGGCCTGGACCTGCGACCCAAGGACCTGTTGTCGCGCCGCGACCTCGGCGCGCTCGCCGCGGAGGTGCGCGAGGTCGAGACGGGGCGTCCCGCCGCGCCGGACGTGGCGACGGGTTCGGCGCCGGCCACGCCGATCGTCCGCGCGCTGCTGGACCCGAACCCCGCCGACGAGGCGATTGCCGGCTACGCGCAGTGGACCGCGGTGCAGGTGGACGAGCCGATCGAGCTCGCCGACCTCGTGGCCGGTGTCCAGGCCGTCCTCGACCGGCACGATGCGTTGCGGATCGTGCTGCGCGGCAGCGGTTCCGACGCCGAGCTGATCGTCCGGGACGGCGGTGCCCCGCGGGCGACGGAGATCGTGCGCGAGGGGTTCGGCGAGCCCGCGGTCGCCGCCGGACGGGAGGCCGCCCTGCTCGACCCGCGGGCGGGGGACACCCTGCGTGTGGTCCTGCTGCGCCGCTCGTGCTCCGGACCGGACGAGCTGGTGGTCGTCGCCCATCACCTCGTGGTCGACGGGGTGTCGTGGCGGGTGCTGCTGCGGGACCTGCAGGAGGCGTGCACCGCCGCCCGCGAGCGCCGCGGGCCCCGCTTCGCGCCGCGGGGCGGCTCCTGGCGGCGGCACGCCCTCGCCCTCGCGGAGGAGGGCACGTCCGGCGCCCGCCGCGCCGAGCTGGCGCACTGGCGGTCCGCGCTGGCCGCGGTGGAGCCGCTCGGGGACCGGCACGTCGGCCCCGCCGACACCGTCGCCACCGCGGCCCGCACCCGCACGACCCACGCCCCCGAGGTCGCCGAGGCGCTGCTCACCGTACTCCCGGAGAAGTACCGGGCCGGTGCGGAGGACGTGCTGCTCGCCGCGCTCGTCCTCGCCGTCCGCTCGTGGCGCGGCCCCGCTGAGGCCCGCGCGGTCTCCCTGGAGCGGCACGGCCGGGAGTACGCCGACCTGGACCTGGCCGGCACCGTCGGCTGGTTCACCAGCGAGTTCCCGGTCCGGGTGCCCGACGCGCTCACCGACGCCGACCTCGACGACGCCCTCGCGGGCGGCCCGGCCGCCGGGCGCCTGCTGCGCGCGGCCAAGGAGGCCCTGCGCGCGGTGCCGGGCGAGGGCGCGGGGTTCGGGGTGCTGCGGTACCTCGACCCGGAGACCGCGCCGGAACTCGCGGCGGCCCCGCCGCCGGCGCTGCTGCTCAACTACCTGGGCCGCTTCGCCCCGCTCCCGGGCTGGCTGCTGCCCCCCGAGGACCCGTTCGCGGTCGTCGAACCGGCGGGCAAGCGGCTGGCGGAGTCCCTGGCGCTCAACGTGTTCGTGCACACCGACGGCCGGCTCGCGGTCGAGTGGACGGCCGCGTCGGCGATCCTGGGGCCCGGCGACGTCGGGGCGCTGCAGGAGCACTGGGACCTCGCCCTCGAGGCGCTCGCGGCGCACGCCGCCCTCGCGCCCGGTGGGCTCACGCCCTCGGACTGCGCCGGGACCGCGGTGGACCAGGAGGCGATCGACGCGCTCGAGGCCGCGCACGGCCCGCTCGACGAGCTGCTCCCGCTCTCCCCGCTGCAGGAGGGCCTGCTCTTCCACGCCGTCCGCGACGGCGCCCGGGACGTCTACGCCCTCACCGCGCGCTTCGACCTCGCCGGTCCGCTGGAGGCCGACCGGCTGCGCGGCGCCGTCGAGGGGCTGCTCGCGCGGCACACCAACCTGCGCGCGGCGTTCCACTTCGAGGCGCTCGACCGCCCGGTGCAGGCGATCCCGCGCGCGGTGTCGCTGCCCTGGCGCGAGGTGGACCTGACCGCCCTGCCCGAGCGGGCCGCCGCCCGCGCCGCGGACCGGCTGGAGGACGAGGCCGCCACGCACGTGTTCGACGTACGGGTGCCGCCGCTGCTGCGCGGCCTGCTGATCCGGCTGCCCGACGAGCGGCACCGGCTGGTGCTGACCGCCCACCACCTGCTCACGGACGGCTGGTCCACGCCGATCGTCCTGGGGGACCTGCTCGAGCTCTACCACCGCGGCGCCGACCACCTGCCGGCCCCGGCGGCCTACCGGACCTACCTCGCCTGGCTCGCCGGCCGCGACCGGGCGGCGCAGCGGGCGGCGTGGGCGGACCGGCTCGCGGGCGCGGTGCCGACCCTGGTGGCCTCCGGCGCGCCCTCGCAGGAGCGGGTGCGGCTCGCGGTGCCGCTCGACCCGGGAACCGCCACCGCGCTGTCCGCGTTCGGCCGCGAGCGCGGGCTCACCGTGAACACGCTGGTGCAGGGCTCGTGGGCGGTCGTCCTGGCCGAGACCACCGGGTTCGACGACGTCGTGTTCGGCGCCACGGTGTCCGGTCGCCCGGCGGACCTGCCGGGCGTCGAGGGCATGGTCGGGCTGTTCAGCAACACCATCCCCGGGCGGCTGGCCCTGCACCGGGACCGGCCGCTGCCGGCGCAGTTCGCCGAGTTGCAGGCCGCCCAGTTCGCGATGCAGGAGGTCGAGCACGCGAGCCTCGCCGAGATCGAGCGCGCGGCCGGCCAGGGGCAGCTGTTCGACACGCTGGTGGTGTTCGAGAACTTCCCGGCGGGCCCGGCGCGGGCCGCCGGCGACCCCGTGCGGGTCGAGGGCGTCACGCATCGCGGTGTCACGCACTACCCGCTGACGCTGCTCGCGCCCCCCACGACACCCGGCGCCGGCCTGGAGCTGGTCCTCGACCACGATCCCGGTGCGGTACCCGCGGACCGGGCGGAGCGGATGGCCGCCCGGCTGGCCGAGATCCTGTCCGGGCTGCTCAGCGGGCCGGAGCGGATCGCCGGTGAGGTCGTGCGGTCCGGTGCCGGCGAGGTGCGCCGTGCGGTTCCGGTCGATGGGCCCGGCAGCGCGGGGACCGACGCGAGGACCGCTGCCGAGAACGCAGCACAGAACACCGAACAGAACGCGGCGGAGAACGCGGTCGGGGACCGGGTCGCGGTCGCGCCCGTGGCCGCCGAGCGCGCGGTCCTGAGGGCGATCCGGGTGGCCGCGGCAGCGGTCCTGGAGGTCCCCGAGGTGGGTGCCGACGAGGACTTCTTCGCCCTCGGCGGGCACTCGCTCACCGCGATGCGGCTGGTCGGGCGGCTCCGGCGGGCCGGGGTGCGGCTCACGGTGCCGCAGGTGTTCGAGGCGCCGACACCCAGGGCGCTCGCCGGGCTCGCGGAGGTCGACGAGGACCGCCTGGCGGCGACCGCGCTCGCCACCGACACCGCGGACGAGCCCGCCACGGACCCGGGCGACGAGCAGCCGGCGGTGGCCCCCACCGCCCCCGATGCCGCCGCCGAGGACCGGCTCGCCGTGCAGGAGACGTACTGGCGGGAGCAGCTGGCCGGGCTGCCCGTCGAGCTCGACCTGCCCTTCGACCACCCGCGCCCGGCCCTGTCCGCGCACCGCGGGCGCACCGTGCTCCGGCCACTGCCCGCGCACGTCCGCGCCGCGATCACCCGGGTGTGCACGGAGCACCACGCCACGCCGCTGATGGTGCTGCAGGCCGCGGTGGCCCTCACGTGGGCCCTGCTGGGTGCGGGCCGGGATGTCCCGCTCGGCACCACCGTCGCCCGCCGCCCCGACACCGGCGGGGAGCACGAGGTCACCGACACCGTCGGCCACCTCGTCGACACGCTGGTGGTCCGCTGCGACCTGACCGGCCGGCCGTCGTTCGCCGAGCTCCTCGGCCGTGTCCGGGACACCGCCCTCGAGGGGCTGGCCCATCGGGATCTGCCGTTCGAGCGGCTGGTCGACCTCCTGTCCCCGCCCCGCAGCCCCGCCCGGCACCCGCTGTTCCAGACGGCCGTCGCGTACGAGGGCCGGGTCGCGCCGAGCCCGCTCGGCGACCTCCTGCCCGAGCCGGTCGACCCGGTCCGCCGGGACGCCCGGTGCGACGTGGCCGTCCGGCTGGTCGACGACGGGCAGGCCTCCGACGGGGGCGCCGTCCTCCGCCTGGTCGCGGACGCGGAGCTGTTCGAGGAGCCGACCGTCGGGTTCCTGCTCGATGCGCTGGTCCACGTCCTCGCCCGGGCCCTGGCCGCACCGCAGGTACCGATCACCACGATCACGCTGCCGCACACCGACATCGCCGACCCGCCCCGGCGCGCGGAGGTGCCGGCGGGGGTCGCGGCCGGGTTCGCCGCGCAGGCCCGCCGGACGCCGGCGGCCCCGGCCCTGGTCGCCGGCGGCCGCACCCTGACCTACGGCGAGCTGGCCGCCCGGGTGGACGCCCTCGCCGCCCGGCTGCGTGCGGCGGGGGTCGGGCCGGAGACGGTGGTCGCGGTGGCGCTGCCCCGCTCCGCGGAGCTCGTCGTCGGGCTGCTGGCCGTGCTGCGCGCGGGCGCGGCCTACCTGCCGCTCGACCTCGACTATCCGGCCGAGCGGCTGGAGTACATGCTCGACGACGCCCGCCCGGTCGCCGCCCTGACCACGGCGGGCGTGGTGGACCGGCTGCCGCGCAACGCCCCCGCCGCGATCCGCGTGGACGAGGACCACGGTGGGGCCGGGGAGCTGCCGCCGCCGCCCGCCCCGGGCGACCACCTCGCCTACGTCATCCACACCTCGGGTTCGACCGGGCGCCCGAAGGGCGTGATGGTCACCACCGCGAACCTGGCGGCGTTCGTGGGGAGCGTGGTCGGCGAGGGCTGGGTCCGCGCCGGCGACCGGCTGGTCGCGGTGACCACCGTGTCGTTCGACATCGCCGTGCTGGAGCTGTTCGCGCCGCTCGTCGCGGGTGCGACCGTCGTGCTGGCCGACCGGGCCACCGTGCTCGACCCGGACGCGCTGCACACCCTGATCCGCGACGAGCGCGCCACGGTCGTGCAGGCCACGCCGTCGCTCTGGCGGGCGCTGACCGAGCACGAGGACGCGGCCCGCCTGGCCCCCGTGCGGGCGCTGGTGGGCGGCGAGGCGCTCCCCGCCGACCTCGCGGCCGACCTCACCGCGCGGTGCGCGTCGGTCCGCAACGTCTACGGCCCCACCGAGGCCACGGTGTGGGCCACCGGCGCCGACCTCGTCCCGGGCGACGCGGTCACGATCGGCGCGCCGTGGACGGACGTCCAGGTGCGGATCCTCGACGACGACCTGCGCCCGGTCGCCGACGGCGTCGCCGGGGAGCTGTACCTCGGCGGGGCCCAGGTGGCCCGCGGCTACCTCGCCCGCCCCGCGATGACCGCGACCCGGTTCGTCGCCGCGCCCGGCGGCGAACGGCTCTACCGGACCGGTGACCTCGTGCGCCGCCGCGCCGGCCGGATCGAGTTCCTCCGCCGGGTCGACGACCAGGTGAAGGTCCGCGGCTTCCGGATCGAGCTGGGCGAGGTCGAGGGCGCGCTCGTGTCCGCCGACGGCGTGGCGCGCGCCGCCGCCGTCGTCCGCGCGGACGGCGCCGGGACCGCCCGGCTGCTGGGCTTCGTGGTGCCGGAGCCGGGGCGGACCGTCGATCCGGCGGCGGTGCGCGCCGCGGCCGGGCGGCGGGTCCCGGACCACATGATCCCGCAGGTCGTCACGGTGCTCGACGCCCTGCCGCTCACCCTCAACGGCAAGGTCGACCGCAGGGCGCTGCCGGAGCCCGTGGTGGCCACGGCCGGCCGGACGCCGCGCACCGAGGACCTCGCCGCCTCCGCGACGGAGGTGCGCACGGCCCGCCGGTCCCGGGACACCGGGTCGGCCTGGGGCGAGCTGCCGCTCGGCCCGCTGCAGGAGGGCATGTACTTCCAGTCGACGCTGGACTCGTCCGGCACCGACGTCTACCTCGTGCAGCAGCGGTTCGACTTCGCCCGCACCCCGGACGTCGCGCGGCTGCGGGCCGCGGGCGACGCACTGCTGCGGCGCTACCCCAACCTGCGCGCCGGTTTCACGCACACCGGGCGGACCGAGCCGGTCCAGGTCGTCGGGCCCGAGGTGCGGATGCCCTTCCGCGAGGTGCACCTCGCCGATGACGCCGAGCCGACGGGCCTCGACGAGCGCGAGTTCGCCGCGGGCTTCGACCTGGCGGAGCCGCCGCTGGTCCGGATGCTGCTGGTGCACCTGCCCGGCGGGCGGGCGCGGCTGGTGTTCACCCAGCACCACCTGCTGGTCGACGCCTGGTCGATCACGGTGCTCCTCGGTGAGCTGTTCGCGCTCTACGAGGGCCGGGAGCTCCCGGCGCCCGCGGACTTCCGGGACTACCTGGACTGGGCCGCGGCGGCCGACCGGCCGGCGGCGGAGGAGGCCTGGCGTTCCTACCTCGCCGGCCTCGCGCAGCCGACCCTGGTCGCGGGGGAGCGCCGACCCGGCCCGGCCGAGGGCCGCGCGCCGCTGCCGGTCCGCCGCCACGTCGACGTCGACCCGCGGACCACCGCAGCGCTGTGGGACCTGGCGGCGCGGCTCGGCGTCACCCGCTCGACGGTCGTGGCCACCGCGTGGGGTCTCGCGCTGCGGGGCAGCACCGGCCTCGACGACGTCGTGTTCGGGACGACCGTGTCCGGGCGGCCCGCCGAGGTCGAGGACGCCGAGCGGATGGTGGGCCTGCTGCTCAACACGGTGCCGGTCCGGCTGACCGTGCGGCCGGGCGAGCGGGTCGCCGACCTGCTGCGCCGGACCTTCGCCGACACCGGCCGGCTCACCGCGCACCACCACCTGGGCCTCGGCCGGCTGCAGCGGGCCGCCGGACACCCCGCGCTCTTCGACACGCTCTACGTGTTCCGCAACGCACCGCGCGACTCCGAGCGGCGCCGGGAGGTGCTGGCCCGGCACGGGATCAGCACCGTGGAGGCGGTCGACGGCACCCACTACGCGCTGACCCTCGACGTCGACCCCGCCGCCGGTCCGACCGGCGAGGGGCTGGCGATCGCGATCGAGTCCCGCCCCGACCTCGTGTCCGACGCCGACGCGGCGGCCCACCTGGACCGGCTGGTGGCCGTGCTCCGGGTGCTGACCGACCCGGAGGCCCGGGTGGCCGACACCGCGGTGCCGGCCGCCGGCACGCCGGTCGGGTTCGCGCCGCCGCGGGTCGCCGTGCCGGAGCCGGGGCAGCCCGGCGGCAGCGTCGACGCGCTGCTGCGGGCGCGGGCCGTCGCCACGCCGGACGCGACCGCGCTCGTGTTCGGCGACACCCGGCACACCGCACGGGAGACGGACGAGCGGGTCACCAGGCTGGCCAGGGTCCTCGCCGACCGCGGGGCCGGACCGGGCACCACGGTGGCGCTCGCCCTGCCGCGCACCGCCGACCACGTCGTCGCGATCTTCGCCGTGCTGCGGACCGGGGCGGCGTACCTGCCGCTGAACCTGGCCGACCCCGCTGCGCGCCGGGCCGAACTGGTCGCCGACGCCGGCGCCGCACTCGTCGTCACGACCCGTGCCGAGTCGGGGAGCGCCGGGGCTCCCGAGCTCCTGCTGGAGGAGGTCGCCGCGATCCTGGACGGCGCCGTGCCGGCGCCGGACCGCGAGGTCCCCGGCCCCACGCACCCCGACCAGCCCGCGTACGTGATCTACACGTCCGGCTCGACGGGCCGGCCGAAGGGCGTCGTCGTGGGGCACCGCGGGCTGACCGCGATGTACCACAACCACGTCGCCGAGATCTTCGAGCCGACCGCGCGGGCCGCCGCCCACCGGGGCCCGCTGCGGATCGCGCACACCGTGTCGTTCTCCTTCGACATGTCCTGGGAGGAGCTGTTCTGGCTGCTCGCGGGCCACGAGGTGCACGTGATCGACGAGCAGGCGCGGCTGGACCCCGGCTCGCTCGTGCGGCACTACCGCGAGGTCGGCATCGACGTGGTCAACGTGACCCCGTCGTACGCCCGCGAGCTCCTCGCCGGCGGCCTGCTCGACGGGGAGCGGCACCCGGCCCTGGTCATGCTCGGCGGGGAGGCCGTGCCGCCGCAGCTGTGGACACGGTTGCGCGAGCAGGACGGCGTCGACGGGTACGACCTCTACGGGCCCACCGAGTTCACGATCAACGCGATGGGCTCGCCCGTGCGGGGCAGTGCCACCCCGTGCCTGGGCCGCCCGGTCCGCAACGCCCGCGCCCGGGTGCTCGACAGCGGGCTGCGGGAGGTGCCGGTCGGCGGCGTCGGCGAGCTGTACCTGTCCGGCGACGGCGTCGCGCACGGCTATGTGGGCCGGCCCGGCCTCACCGCCGCGTCCTTCGTGGCGGACCCGTTCGCCGGCCCGGATGCGCCCGGTGCGCGGATGTACCGCACCGGTGACCTGGTCCGCCGCCGGCCGGACGGCGAGCTGCAGTACCTCGGTCGCACGGACGGCCAGGTCAAGATCCGCGGTTTCCGGATCGAGCTCGGCGAGGTCGAGGCCGCGCTGGCCCGCTGCCCCGGCGTGACCCGGGCGGCCGCCGCGGTGCAGGACGGCCGGCTCGTCGGCTACGTCACCGGCGATCCGCCCGGCGACGTGCGGGCCGCGCTGCGCGAGGCGCTGCCGGCCCACCTCGTGCCCTCCGACGTTGTGCCGGTCGCGTCGATGCCGTTGACGCCCAACGGGAAGCTGGACCGCGCCGCGCTGCCGGCGCCGCCCGCCCGGGCTGCCGCCCGCGCGCCGAAGGACGAGCGGGAGCGGGTCCTGTGCGGGCTCGTCGCCGAGGTCCTCGGCCTCGACGAGGCGGCCGTCGACCCCGACGAGTCCTTCTTCGACCTGGGCGGCGACTCGCTGACGGCGATGCGGCTGGCCGGCACGATCGAGCGGCACCTCGGCGAGGCCGTCGGCGTCGGGACGCTGATGGCGCACCCGACGGTGGCGGAGCTCGCCGCGGCGCTCGAGGCCGCCCCGGAGGCGCCGCTCGGCCGGGAGCACGTCCTGACCCTGCGGGCCGGTGGGGAGCGGGAACCCCTGTTCTGCATCCACCCGGCCGGGGGGTTCGCCTGGCCCTTCGCCGGGCTCGTCCCGCACCTGCCGGCCGACCGCCCGGTGCTGGGTCTGCAGCTGCCGAGCCTGTCCGGAGCCGACCTGCCCGAGCGCACGGTCGACGAGCTGGCCGCCCGGTACGTCGCCACGGTCCGCGGGATCCAGCCCACCGGCCCCTACCAGCTGCTCGGCTACTCGTTCGGCGGCGTCGTCGCCCTGGCGATGGCCGCGCAGCTCACGTCCGCGGGGGAGCGGGTCGCCTTCACCGGCCTGCTGGACAGCCGCCCGCCCGGCGCCGGCTACGCCGACGACGCGGGCGCGGAACCCGACCTCGCGGCGGAGGCCGGCGACGACCTCCGCGCGGCCGTCCGGCAGGCCACCACCACCTGCCTACGCCTCGGCGCGGCGTCCCGGCCGGTGCGCCACGGCGGGCCGGTCACCCTCGTCGAGGCCGCGGGCGCCGCGACCTCCGACGAGTCGACAGCGGGGCCGGGTCCGCTCGCCGCGGCATGGCGGGGCGTGTCCGCGGACGGCGCACTCACCGTGCACCGGGTCCCGCTGGACCACGCCGGGCTGGTGTCCCCGGCGGGGTGGGCCCGCACCGGACCCCTGATCGCGGCCGCGCTGGACGACGGCGCCGCCGGTGACACCGCGCCGGCCACCCCGGCCGGCGCCGCTCCCGCGACCCCCGGGTCGCCCTGATGAGAGGACCGAACCCACTGATGTCCAGGCTGTTCCGGACGCCCCGCCGCCGGGGTGTCACGGCCCCGGGAACACTGACAGTGCTGACGGCCGCGCTGGTCGCGCTGGCCGGTTGCTCGTCGGCCCCGTCGTCGGAGTCGTCGGGGTCGTCGGGGTCGTCGGGGTCCGCGTCCGCGGGCCCCCGCACGATCCAGACCGAGCAGGGCCCGGTCGAGGTGCCGGCCTCACCGCAGCGCATCGTCAACCTCTCCGGCGGGCTCGGCGGCTACCTCTACGCCGTCGACGCGCCCGTCGTCGCCACGGACACCCGGGTCCTCGGCGTGACCGACCTCGACGGCGGCTTCCCGCCCGCCTGGGCGGACCAGGCGCGGGCGGCGAACACGCAGCAGCTTCCCGGTGGCGAGCAGCTCAACATCGAGGCCGTCGCCGCCGCCGAGCCGGACCTGATCATCGGTGGCGGACAGGGCATCACCGCGGTGCAGGCCAAGGAGAACTACGACCAGCTCTCGGCGATCGCGCCCACCGTCCTCGTGCCGCCGACGGTCTCGGACTGGCGGGAGCAGCTGCGGGTCGTCGCCGGGGCCGTGGGCCGCGGCGACCGGGTCGACGGGCTGATCGACGGCTACGACGACAAGCTCGAGCAGGTCAAGGGCTCGATCCAGGTACCCGCCGGGCCGTCCGCCATCCTGCTGTCGCTGCCCAACGAGAAGCCGTACCTGGTCCCCGAGACCGCGGCCCTGCCCCAGCAGCTCGCCGCCCTGGGCTTCACGATGGACGGCGTGCTGGCCAAGGCCGGCAACCCGCAGCTCTACGGCAGCGGCGACTCCTTCGAGGTGAGCCCGGAGCTGCTGGGCAAGGTCGCCGACGCCCCGAACCTCTTCGTGATCACCCTGTCCGGGCGCACCGTCGACCAGCTGGAGCAGGACCCGCTGTACGCCGCGCTGCCCGCCTTCCGGGCAGGCACCGTGCACGAGCTGCCGGCCACCAGCTACCGGCCGGACCTCGACGGCGCCACCAGCACCCTGACCGTGATCGACCAGGAGTTCTGATCCCATGCGGCTCGGTGGGCTGGTGATCGACACCTCACCGCTGCGGACGAGCAGGCCGTTCCGGTTCGCGTTCGTGGCACGGCTGGTGTCGCTGCTCGGGATCGGCCTGCTCGTCGTGGCCGTCCCGGCGCAGACCTACGCGCTCACCGGGTCCTCGTTGCACGTCGCGGGCGTCGCGACCACGACGGGCATCGGCCTGTTCGTGGGCAGCATCGGTGGCGGCGTGCTGGTCGACCGGTTCGAGCGGCGGCGGACCATCCAGCTGGCCCGGTCCGCCGCCGGTCTCGCCTTCCTCGTCCTGGGGGCCAACGCCCTGGTGCCCGAGCCGTCGCTCGCGGTCGTCTACCTGGCGTCGGCGGTCGACGGGCTGGCCGGCGGCGTCAGCGGCACCGCCCTGATGGCCGTCGTCCCCACGATCGTGCCGCGGGACAAACTCGCCGCGGCCGGGGCGCTCACCGCGCTCACCACCGACCTCGGGACCGTCGCGTCCCCGGCGATCGCCGGGGTGATCATCGCGTCCGGCGGGATCGCCACGACCTACTTCGTCGCCGCCGTCGCGACCGCGCTCACGGTCGGCCTGATCCGCGGGATCGGTCCCTCGCCGGTACCGGGGGAGACCCACGAGCAGCCGCTGCGCGCGCTCGCGACCGGCCTCCGCTACGCGTCCGCCCACCGCGTCGTGCGGGCGGTGCTCGTGGTCGGGCTGCTGACGATGCTGGTCAGCGGGCCGATGGTGCTGCTTCCCGCGTACGTCGACCAGACCCTCGGCGCCGGCCCGCAGGTCCTCGGGCTGCTCTACGGCGCCCCCGCCGTCGGGGCGGTGGCGGGCTCGCTGACCAGCGGCTGGACCGGGCGGGTCCGGCGCAGCGGGATCGCGCTGCTCGCGTCGGTGGCCCTGATGAGCGGCGGGATCGCGGTGCTCGGCCTCGCCGGCGGCGCCGTCGTCGCGTTCCTCGCGCTGGCCGGCCACGGGCTCGGCCGCGCGCTCACCGACATCCTGCGCTTCGCGGTGCTGCAGCAGAACACGCCCGACGCGCTGCGCGGCCGGATCTCCAGCCTCTGGCAGGCCCAGGTCGTCGTCGGGACGTCCGTGGGGTCGATCCTCGCCGGCCTGCTCGGTCGCCGGTTCGCCCCGGATACCGCCCTGCTCGTCTACGGCCTGGGCGGTGTCGTGCTCGCCGCGCTGCTGGTCGGCGTCCTCGGCGCGCTGTGGCGGGTCACGAACGAGCCGCAGCCGATCGACCCGGAGGTGTCCACATGACCGGAACCGCATTCGTCACCGGTGCCGCGCAAGGGATCGGGGCCGCGGTCGCGGCCGCGTTCGCCCGTGCCGGCACCCCGGTCGCGCTGGTCGACCGCGAGGAGGGCGTGCAGGCCACCGCGGAGAAGCTCCGCGCCGACGGCGGTACCGCGATCGCGCTCGTCGCGGACGTCACCGACCCGGTCGCCGTCGAGGCGGCGGTCGACCGCGTCGAGGCCGAGATCGGGCCGATCGCCGCCCTGGCCAACGTCGCCGGCGTGCTGCGCACCGGCGGCGTGCTGGACCTGCCGGACAGCGCGCTCGCCGAGAGCCTCGCCGTGAACACCACCGGCGTCTGGAACACCGGGCGGGCCGTCGGCCGCCGGATGCACGCGCGGCGGGCCGGCTCGATCGTCACGGTCGCCTCCAACGCCGCCGCCACCCCGCGCACCGGGATGGGCGCCTACTCCGCGTCCAAGGCCGCCGCGGCCGCGCTCACCCGGGCGTTCGGCCTCGAGCTGGCCCCGTACGTGCGCTGCAACGTCGTGTGTCCCGGCTCCACCGACACCCCGATGCTGCGCGGGATGTGGGCCGACCCCGCCCACCCGGACGACAGGGCCGACCCGGACGACAGGGCCGACCCGGACGACAGGGCCGACCCGGACGACAGGGCCGCGAGGGCCCGGGTCCTCGCCGGCGTCCCCGCCGAGTACCGCCTCGGGATCCCGTTGCAGCGCATCGCCGATCCCGCCGACGTCGCCGACGTCGTCCTCTTCCTGGCGAGCGACGCCTCCCGCCACGTGACGATGCAGTCCCTCACCGTCGACGGGGGCGCCACCCTCGGCACCTGAACCCCGTCCGCCCTCGCCTCCCCCACGAGAGGAACCATCCGTGTCGACTCCAGCCCTGGAACGGCCGGCCCGGCCCGTACCCCGGCACCGTGCGACCGACCTGCTCGCCGCCTACCTCCCGGGCTCGTTCTTCTACTCCTCCACCCGCGGAGCGTTGCTCGCCGACGGCGTGCACGCCCCGGTACCCGCCGATCGGGGCCGCGGCGGGGCCGGTCCGCGCGCCGGAGCGGCCGCCGACGCCCTCGACGCGGCCCGTACCGCGGGCGTGCGGGACCCGCTGGTCGTCGGTGCGCTCGGCTTCGGGCCCGACGCGGAGTCCAGCCTCGTGGTGCCGGCGGTGGTGCGGCGGGCGGCCCCGCTCGGTGCGGCCCCGCCCGCCGAGCCGGGGCCGGCCGAGCCGCTGCAGGGCTGGGCGGTGCGCCAGCACCCCGCCCCCGAGGAGTACCAGGCCGGGGTGCGACGGGCCCTCGCGCTCATCGACGACGGCGGGCTGCGCAAGGTCGTCCTCGCCCGCTGGCTGGAGCTGACCGCGGGGCAGGAGGTGCCGGTCCCCGCCCTGCTGCGCCGGCTGGCCCGGGCGAACCCGACCGCACACGCCTTCGCGGTCGACGTCACCGCGCCCGGTGACGCGGCCACCCGCACGCTGGTCGGGGCGAGCCCGGAGCTGCTGGTCTCGCGGCGGGGGACCGAGGTCGTCGCGAACCCGCTCGCCGGCTCGCTGCCGCGGGTGCCCGGCACGTCGGCGGAGGCCGAAGCCGAGAACCGCCGTCGGATCGCCGCGCTCCGCGCGTCGGACAAGGACCGCCGCGAGCACGCCCTGGTGGCCGCGCAGGTCGGTGAGGTGCTCGGCCGGTTCTGCACCGACCTGCACCTCCCGGCCGAGCCCGAGGTCATCGGCACACCGACGATGTGGCACCTGTCGAGCCGGATCCTCGGCCGGCTGCCGGACCCGGCGGATCCCGCGGTGTCGTCGCTCGGCCTCGCGGAGGCCCTGCACCCGACACCCGCGGTCTGCGGGGTGCCGGTGCCCGAGGCGCGCGCGGTGATCGCCGACCTCGAGCCGGTCGACCGCGGCTACTTCACCGGCCTCGTCGGCTGGACCGGGCCGGACGGTGACGGCGAGTGGGTCGTCACGATCCGCAGCGCGGAGGTGAGCGAACGGACCGTCCGGCTCTTCGCCGGGGCCGGGATCGTCGAGGGCTCCCGTCCCGAGGCCGAGCTGGCCGAGACGAGCGCGAAGTTCCGGACCCTGTTGCGCGCCATCGGGATGGAGGACGAGTGACCGGCTCCCCGCTGCCCGACCTGGACCACACGCCCTGGCCGCCCGAGGTCGCCGCGCACTACCGCGCCGCCGGGTACTGGCGCGGGCAGACCTTCGGCGCGGTGCTCACCTGCCTCACGGAGGCCTACGCCGACCGCCCGGCGGTGATCGGCGAGGAGACGAGATGGACCTTCGCCGAGCTCGACGACCGGGCCCACCGGATCGCCGCGGGGCTCGCCGGCCTCGGCATCCGGCCGGGCGAGCGGGTCGTCGTGCAGCTGCCCAACGTGCCGGAGTTCCTCGCGGTGATCTTCGGGCTGTGGCGGGCCGGCGCATGGCCGGTGTTCGCCCTGCCCGCGCACCGCACCTCCGAGCTGCGGCACTTCGCGGACCAGACCGAGGCCGCCGCGATCGTCACGGTCGGGGTGCACGAGCGGCACGATCACGCCGCCACGGCCCGCGCGGTGGCCGACGAGGTGCGGTCGGTGCGACACGTCCTGGTCGTCGACACCCCGCAGTGGGCGGAGCTGGCCGCCACCCCGCCGCGCGAGCTGCCGGACCCGGACCCGGAGGGCGTGGCGTTCCTGCAGCTCAGCGGGGGCAGCACGGGACTGCCGAAGCTCATCCCGCGCACCCACGACGACTACCTCTACAGCGTCCGGGAGAGCGCCCGGATCTGCCGGCTGCGACCGGACGGCGTGTACCTCGCGGCGCTCCCGGTGGCGCACAACTACCCGCTGAGCTCACCGGGGGTGCTCGGCGCGCTGCACGCGGGGGCGGCGTCGGTGCTCGCCCCGCGGCCCGACGCCGACACCGCCTTCCGGCTGATCGAGCGGGAGCGCGTGACGATCACCGGGGTGGTTCCGCCGCTGGCCGCGGCCTGGGTCCAGGCGGCGGCGCGCACCACGCGCGATCTGTCGTCGCTGGAGGTCCTGCTCGTCGGCGGGGCGAAGTGCGGGCGCGAGCTCGCGGCACGGATCGGCCCAGCGCTGGGCTGCACGCTGCAGCAGGTCTTCGGGATGGCCGAGGGCCTGGTCAACTACACCCGGCTCGACGACCCCGAGGAGCTCGTCCTGAGCACCCAGGGCCGGCCGATCTCGCTCGACGACGAGATCCGCGTGGTCGACGAGCAGGACCGCGACGTGCCGCCGGGGGAGACCGGGACGCTGCTCACCCGCGGCCCGTACACGATCCGCGGCTACTACCGCGCCGGCGCGCACAACGCGACCGCCTTCACCGCCGACGGCTTCTACCGCACCGGGGACCTGGTGCGCCGCAACCCCTCCGGGCACATCGAGGTCGTGGGGCGCGCGAAGGAGCAGATCAACCGGGGCGGGGAGAAGGTCGCGGCCGAGGAGGTCGAGGACCACCTCATGGCCCACCCCGGGGTGCTCGACGCGGCCGTCGTCGCCGTGGCCGACCAGTACCTCGGGGAGCGGACCTGCGCCTACGTGGTGCCTGCCGAGGGCGCCACGCCGACGGCACCGGAGCTGCGGAGGTTCGTGCGGCAGCGCGGGATCGCGGCGTACAAGGTGCCGGACCTCGTGGAGATCGTCCCGGCCTTCCCGGTCACGGGGGTCGGCAAGACCAGCAAGCGCGAGCTGCGGGCGGCCCTGGCCGGGCTCGCCCCCGAGCTCGCGTCCGACCAGAAGGGGTGAGCACCGTGTCCCTGCCCAGCATCCCCGCCTACGCGCTGCCCGGCGCGGCCGAGCTGCCCGCCGGGCGGGTGGCCTGGCAGCCCGATCCCGACCGGTTCGCGCTGCTCGTCCACGACATGCAGCGCTACTTCCTGGCGCCGTACGCCGGGGCGCCGATCCCCGAGGTCACGGCCAACGTCCGGGCGCTGATCGAGGCGTGCCGCGAGCGCGGCGTCCCGGTCTTCTACACCGCCCAGCCCGGCCGGCAGGCCACCGCGGAGCGCGGCCTGCTCACCGAGTTCTGGGGCGACGGGATCGGCGCGGTGATCGACGCCGACCCGCTGGCCGAGCAGGTCGTCGACGAGCTGGCGCCCGCGGCCGCCGACACCGTCCTGACCAAGTGGCGCTACAGCGCCTTCCAGCGCAGCGACTTCGCCGAGCGGCTCACCGCCGCGGGCCGCGACCAGTTGCTGATCACCGGCATCTACGCGCACATCGGCTGCCAGGCCACGGCGCTGGAGGCCTTCATGCGCGACGTCGCCCCCTTCCTGGTGGCCGACGGCGTCGCCGACTTCTCCCGCACGCGGCACGACCAGGCCTGCGAGTACGTCGCGCAGCGCTGCGGGGCCCTGACCACCACGGCCGACGTGCTCGCCGCGCTGGCCGCCGTCCCCGCCGGAGCCGCCCGATGACCACCCCGAGCACGCTCACCGCCGACCGCCTCCGCGCCGACGTCGCCGAGCTGCTGGCCTGCGACCCGGCCGAGATCGACCCGGACGAGGACCTCCTCGACCGCGGCCTCGACTCGGTGCGGCTGATGTCGCTGGTGGAGAGGTGGCGCGCCGCGGGCGCCGCCGACCTGGAGTTCCCCGACCTGGCCGAGCAGCCCGAGCTGGGCCACTGGACAGTGGTGATCGAGACGCTGATCGGAGGGAGCGCGTGAGCACCAACCCGTTCGACGACCCCGAGGGCACCTTCCGCGTGCTCGTCAACGACGAGGAGCAGCACTCGCTCTGGCCGGACTTCGCCGAGATCCCCGCGGGATGGCGGTCGGTGTTCGGGCCGGACGGGCGCGAGGCCTGCCTGGCCTACATCGAGGAGCACTGGCAGGACCTGCGGCCGCGGTCGCTGCGCGTGGCGATGGACGGCGCGGGGGCGGCGTGAGGAGGACGGACGACCGCGCCCGCCACCACGAGCGGCTCACCGAGGTGCGGGCCGGCACCGTGGCGGCGAAGGTGCCGTACCCGATCCGGATCCGGGAGATGGAGGTCCGCGGGACGCAGCGGATCGGCGCCGGGCTGATCCGGGTGACCCTCGGCGGCGAGGGCCATGCCGGCTTCGAGAGCCATTCGCCGGACGAGCACGTCAAGCTGATCTTCCCGGACGAGGACGGCACCCTGCGCCTACCCGTGGAGCACGGCGTGATGCTCGACTGGCCCCGGCCCTTCCCGGTCTCCCGCGAGTACACGGTCCGCCGCTACGACGCGCAGGCCGGCGAGATCGACCTCGACATCGCGCTCCACCCCGGCGGACTGGGCTCGGACTGGGCCGAGGCCGTGCGGCCGGGGGAGCGGATCCACGTCGCCGGGCCGCCCGGCGGCCTGATCGTCCCGCACGCCTACGACCGCTACCTGCTCGCCGGCGACATCACCGCGCTCCCGGCGGTCGCGCGCTGGCTCGAGGAACTGCCCCGCACGGCCGCCGGGTGGGCGTTCGTCGAGGTCCGGGACGCGGCCGAGGAGATCCCGCTCGCGGCGCCGGAGGACGTCGAGGTGCGGTGGCTGCACCGCGGCGACGTGCCGGCCGGGCGGTCGGACCTGCTCGAGCGCGCCGTCCGCGCGGTGCCGATCCCGGACGGGGAACGACTCTACGTCTGGCTCGCCGGCGAGGCGACGACGCTCAGGCCGTTGCGCCGCTGGGTGACGCACGACCTCGGGCTCGGCCCGGGGGACAGCGACGTCACCGGCTACTGGAAGCGGGGCGTCGTCGACTTCGACGACGACCACGACGAGCACGGGCACCCTCACGGTTGACCGACGAGCAGTTCCGCCGGCGAGGCCGCCGTCGCCAGGTTCGTCGCCGCTCCGGCCGACCTGGCCGGTGCGGGGCCGCCCGCGCCGCGCTGCTGCGCGTCGCCCACGAGGAGCACCTGCTCGTCCTGGTGGTGCACCGCATGGCGATCGACGACCGTTCGGTACGCCCCCTCCTGGCCGACCTCGCCGAGGCGTACTCGGCGCGGCCGGCCGGCCGGCCGCCCGTGTTCACCCCGGTGCCGGGGTCCGCCGAGTGGAGGGCACGCCGGAGCGGACCACCGCGACGCGGTGACCGCTCCTGCTGTTCGCGTGCGACCTCGGCGGCGCGGACGCCGGGGTCCTGCACCACCCGGAGCTGCGTACCCCCGCCCCGCCGGCCTCCTGCCTCGTCCGAGGATCCGCCGCGAGTACCTCCAGTCAGTCGTGTCGACGTTGCGCCGCCCGGTCCGCCTGTCCCCGGGCGGGGACCCCCGGCCGTCGACCGGGCGGCCCGGCCCCCGCCGGGCCTCGCCCCGCCAGGGAGGCACTGCTCCGGGTGGGCTAGCGTGCGGTGAGGTCGACCGGAAGTTCGAGACGCCCGGGCGTGGCGCGTTGCCGCGCCCGCACATGGGTTCCTACTCTGCGCCCGAGGTAGGACCCGCCACGGGAGACGGCAGGGATCGGTACTCGGTGACCGACTCCGCGGGGATCGACTCCACGGGAATCGACTTCACGGGGATCGACACCCCGGGTACCGACACCGGATTTCGACACGAGGAGACCGGAGCCCGCATGGAGACAGCACCCCACGGGGACGGTGCGGGGCCCGACTACGACCCGACGGTGGAGCCGGACCCGGAGGACACCCCGACGTACGGCGGACGGCCCCGGGTCGGCGCGCCCGAGCCGCCCCCGCTCACCGAGCACGGGCCGGCCCGCGTCATCGCCGTGGCCAACCAGAAGGGCGGCGTGGGTAAGACCACGTCCGCGATCAACCTCGGGGCCGCGCTCGCCGAGTACGGGCGGCGGGTGCTGCTGGTCGACTTCGACCCGCAGGGTGCGCTCTCCGTGGGGCTCGGCGTGCAGCCCCACCAGCTCGACGCGACCATCTACAACCTGCTGATGGACCGCGGCGTCGAGCCCGACGACGTCATCCTCAAGACCTCGGTCGCCGGGATGGACCTGCTGCCCAGCAACATCGACCTGTCGGCGGCCGAGGTCCAGCTCGTCACCGAGGTCGGCCGCGAGCAGGCGCTCGGCCGGGCGCTCAAAGGGGTGCTCGACCGCTACGACGTCGTGCTCATCGACTGCCAGCCCAGCCTCGGCCTGCTCACGATCAACGCCCTGGCCTGCGCCGACAGCGTGCTCATCCCGCTGGCCTGCGAGTTCTTCAGCCTCCGCGGCGTCGCGCTGCTCATGGACACCATCGACAAGGTCAAGGACCGGCTCAACCCCGACCTCGACCTGATCGGCATCCTGGCCACGATGTTCGACTCGCGCACCGTGCACACCCGGGAGGTCCATCAGCGCGTGGTCGAGGCCTTCGGGGACCTGGTGTTCGACGCCGTCATCAACCGCACCATCCGCTTCCCCGAGACCACGGTCGCGGGTGAGCCGATCACGACCTGGGCGCCCAGCTCCAGCGGCGCGCAGGCCTACCGCATGCTGGCCCGCGAGGTCATCGCCCGGTGACCCTGGCCGACGACCGAGCCGCCTCCGGGAACCCGGAGGCAAGGCCCCGCTTCACGGTGCGGCTGGTCAACTTCGAGGGCCCGTTCGACCTGTTGCTGCAGCTCATCGGCAAGCACGAGCTCGACGTCACCGAGATGGCGCTGCACAAGGTCACGGACGACTTCATCGCCCACCTCGCGGCGCTCGGCGACGACGCGGACCTCGACGAGACCACCGAGTTCCTCGTCGTCGCGGCCACCCTGCTGGACCTGAAGGCCGCCCGGCTGCTCCCGGCCGCGGAGGTCGAGGACGAGGACGACCTCGCCCTGCTCGAGGCGCGGGACCTGCTCTTCGCGCGGCTGCTGCAGTACAAGGCGTACAAGCAGGTCGCCGGCCTGTTCGCGGAGCTGGAGAAGACGGCGCTGCGCCGGTTCCCGCGGTCGGTGGCGCTGGAGCCCCGGTTCGAGGGCCTGCTGCCCGAGGTCCTGCTCGGGATGGACGCCACCGCGTTCGCCGAGCTCGCGGCGAGCGTGTTCCGGCCCAAGCCCCCGCCCGTGGTCGGCACCGACCACATCCACCAGCACGACGTGTCCGTCCCGGCGCACATGGCGATCCTGCGGGAGCGGCTCGCCGAGCTGGGGGAGGCGACCTTCGCGGCCCTCACCGCGGACTGCGTCGCGCCGATCGAGATCGTCGCCCGCTTCATGGCCGTGCTGGAGCTGTACCGGGAGCGGGTGATCGAGGTGGAGCAGCCGGAGCCGTTCGGCGAGCTGACCGTACGCTGGACCCCCGCCCAGACCACCCCGAGTGAGCCGATCAGTGACCCTGCCGAACCCGGAACCTGACCCGGACGCCGACCCCGCCCTCGAGGTCGACGGCCTCCCCGGCCTGGCCCGCGAGGACGAGCTGACCGCGGCGCTGGAGGCGCTGCTGCTCGTCGTCGACTCGCCGACGGACGAGCAGGCCCTCGCCGCCGCCCTCGACCAGCCCGTCGACCGGGTGGAGCGGGCGGTGCGGCGGCTCGCCGAGAGCTACCGGGAGCAGGGCCGCGGCATCGACCTGCGTCGGGTGGGGGAGGGCTGGCGCTTCCACACCCGCGACCTCTACGCCCCCTACGTCGAGCGCTTCCTGGTCGACGGGCAGCGGGCCAAGCTCACCCGGGCCGCGCTGGAGACCCTCGCGGTGGTCGCCTACCGGCAGCCCGTCACCCGGGCGCGGGTCGCCGCGGTACGCGGTGTGAACTGCGACGGCGTCCTGCGTACGCTGCTCACGCGCGGTCTGGTGGAGGAGGCCGGCGTGGACGGGCCCACCCAGGGCACCCTGTTCCGCACCACGGAGCTCTTCCTCGAGCGGTTGGGGTTGTCCTCGCTGGAGGACCTGCCCCCGCTGGCCCCGCTGCTGCCGGACATCGACGCGATCGACGAGCTGTGAGAAGAAGGACCGTGAGCAGGACCCCCAGCAGGACCGTGAGCAGGACCCGAAGGACCGCAGCATGAACCGCCCGTCCCACCCCGCCCCCTCCCCACAGGCCGAGGGGGTGCGGCTGCAGAAGGTGCTGGCCCAGGCCGGCGTGGCCTCGCGCCGTGCGGCCGAGGAGCTCATCGCCGCCGGCCGGGTCGCCGTCGACGGCGAGGTGGTGCGCGAGATGGGCCGGCGGATCGACCCGGCCACGGCGGTGGTGCACGTCGACGGCTCCCGCATCCAGCTGCGGGACGACCAGGTGTACCTGGCGTTGAACAAGCCCGCCGGGATGCTCTCCACGATGTCGGACGACCGCGGCCGGCCCTGCGTCGGGGACCTGGTGATGCAGCGCACCGAGCTGCTCAACCAGGCCGGGCGTCTGTTCCACGTGGGGCGGCTGGACCAGGACACCGAGGGCCTGCTCCTGCTGACCAACGACGGCGAGCTCGGCCACCGGCTGATGCACCCGTCGTTCGAGGTGGAGAAGACCTACGTCGCCGAGGTCATGGGCCAGGTCGCACGCGATGTCGGCAAGCGACTCCGCGAGGGCATCGAGCTGGAGGACGGGCCGGTCCGGGTGCACTCGTTCCGGCTGGTCGACTCGCTGCCCGGCCGCTCGATGGTGGAGCTGGTGATCCACGAGGGCCGCAAGCACGTCGTCCGCCGGCTGCTCGACGAGGTGGGGCACCCGGTCCAGCGGCTGGTCCGCACCGCCGTCGGCGAGGTCCGCCTCGGCGACCAGCGGCCCGGCAAGCTCCGCCCGCTCAACCAGACCGAGGTGGGCTCGCTCTACAAGGCCGTCGGGCTGTAGGGGGCGGGATGGCGGTCCGGGCGATCCGCGGTGCGATCCAGGTCGACGGCGACTCCCGCGAGGAGATCCTCGAGGGCTCGGCCGAGCTGGTCGGCGCCGTGCTCAAACGCAACGAGCTCACCAGCGACGACGTCATCTCGATCCTCTTCACGGCCACGCCGGACCTCACGGCGGAGTTCCCGGCCTACGCCGCGCGCCTGCTCGGGCTCACCGACGTGCCGCTGATGTGTGCCACCGAGATCGCGGTGCCCGGGGCGATGCCCCGGGTGCTGCGGCTGCTCGCGCACGTCGAGACCGATCTCGCCCGGGCCGATCTGCGGCACGTGTACCTGCGCGGGGCCGCGGCCCTGCGCCGCGACCTGCCCTCCTGAGGCCCCGGCTCCGCAGCCGCCGAGGGGGGTCGGGGAGCCGCACCCCGTGCCAGGCACAATGGTCGACGGCCCGCGCCAGGTCACCAGGTTCCGGCGGGGCCTGGAATACCGCTGCACGAGGGGTGAGGCATGACCGGGCCGACAGCGTCGACAGCGTCGACGGCGGCGACCGGGTCGACGGACCACGGTGTCCTGAACGACGTCGTCGCCATGGACGGGCCCTCGGGCACCGGCAAGTCGACCGTCTCGCGGCGGCTGGCCCGCACGTTGCACGCCGCCTACCTCGACACCGGCGCGATGTACCGGGCCGCCACGCTGGCCTGCCTGCGGGCCGGGCTCACCGCCGACAGCGACCCGGGGCGGATCGCCGCCGTCGCGACGGCGGCGGAGCTGGAGTCGGTCACCGACCCGTCCGCGCCCCGGATCCTGCTGGCCGGCGAGGACGTCGAGGCCGAGATCCGGGACGAGCCGGTGACCAGGGCGGTCTCCGCGGTCTCCGCGGTGCCGGAGGTGCGGACGGCGCTCGTCGCCCGGCAGCGGGAGCACATCGACCGCGCCCTCGGGCGGGGACGCGGGATCGTGGTCGAGGGCCGCGACATCGGCAGCGTGGTCGCGCCCGAGGCGAAGCTGAAGGTCTACCTGACCGCCTCGGAGGAGGTCCGGGCCGCGCGCCGCGGCCGGCAGGACGCCCGGGCGGGCCGGCTCACCGACCCCGCCGCGACCCTCGCCGACGTCCAGCGCCGCGACCGGCTGGACTCGACGCGCAAGACCTCGCCGCTGCACGCCGCGGCCGACGCGCTCGTCGTCGACACGGACGACCTGTCCGTCGACGCCGTGCTGGTGGAGCTCCTGCGGCTGGTCCGGGAGCGTGGGCTCGTCACATGAGCACCACCCCGGCCGGTGCCCCGGCCGACCTCCCCGCCGGCGCCGACCCGAGGCTGCACGACCTGGCCCGCTGGGTGGGGGCATGGTGCTTCCGCCCCGTGCTCCGGGTCCACGTCCACCATCGCGAGCGGATCCCCGCGGCCGGCCCCGTGGTGCTCGTCGCGAACCACAGCGCGCTCGTCGACGGTCCGTTGCTCTTCGGACTACTCGGGCGGCGTTCGGTGTTCCTGGTCAAGCAGGAGATGTTCACCGGCATCCTGGGGAGGGGGCTGCGCGGGATCGGGCAGCTGGCCGTGCGGCGCGGCGAGCCCGACCGGGCCCCCCTGACCGCGGCGCTCGGCGTGCTGCGCGGGGGCGGGCTCGTGGGGGTGTTCCCCGAGGGCACGCGCGGCAGCGGTGACGTCGCCGCGGCCCAGCAGGGCGCGGCCTGGCTGGCCCGCACCTCCGGCGCGCAGGTCCTCCCGGTCGTCTGCCGGGGGACCCGCCGGCCGGAGGGGAGCGGGCGGCGGTGGCGCCCGCGGGTGGACGTACTGGTGGGCGAGCCCCTGCCGCCCCCGACCGGGAGGGGCCGCGCGGAGCTCGCCGCGGCCACCGAGACCCTCCGCGGCGCGCTCGCCGCGCTGGTCGCGGACCTCGACGCGAGACGAGCCACGAACATGCGGAGTAGTGCCTGATGGACGACACGATCACCGGCGGCGACCGCGCCGCCATGGCGGAGCTGGGGCTCGACCCCGACGAGTTCGCCGCCGCCGACGACGAGTTCGGCGAGGGCGGCGAGGGCTCCGGCGAGCAGGGCCCGGCGCCGGTCCTCGCCGTCGTCGGCCGGCCCAACGTGGGCAAGTCGACGCTGGTCAACCGGTTCCTGGGGCGCCGCGAGGCGGTCGTGCAGGACATCCCCGGCGTGACCCGTGACCGCGTGTCCTACGACGCGCTGTGGAACGGGCGGCGGTTCACCGTCGTCGACACCGGCGGCTGGGAGCCCGACGCCGTCGGGCTGCAGAAGGAGGTCGCCGCGCAGGCCGAGCTGGCCATGCGCACGGCCGACGCGATCCTGCTCGTCGTCGACGCGCGGGTGGGGGCGACCGAGGTCGAGGAGGCGGCCGCCCGGGTGCTGCGCCGCTCCGACCGGCCGGTCCTGCTGGCCGCGACCAAGGTCGACGATGAGCGTGCGGTCGCCGAGACCGCCGCGCTGTGGGGGCTGGGGCTCGGCGAACCGCACCCGGTGTCGGGCCTGCACGGCCGCGGCTCCGGCGACCTGCTCGACGCGATCCTCGAGGCCCTGCCCGAGACCCCGCGGGAGACCTTCGGGGCGACCGCCGGGGGGCCGCGCCGGGTGGCGCTGGTCGGCCGGCCCAACGTCGGCAAGTCCTCCCTGCTCAACCGGGTCTCCGGGGAGCTGCGCTCGGTCGTGCACGACGTCGCGGGCACCACCGTCGACCCGGTCGACTCCCTCGTCGAGCTCGACGGCGAGATCTGGCGCTTCGTGGACACCGCCGGCCTGCGCAAGCGGGTGCGGACCGCCAGCGGCATGGAGTACTACGCCAGCCTGCGCACCCAGGCCGCGATCGAGGCGGCCGAGGTCGCCCTCGTGCTGCTCGACGCGAGCGAGCCGATCTCCGAGCAGGACCAGCGGGTGCTGTCCATGGTCGAGGAGGCCGGGCGGGCGCTCGTGATCGTGTTCAACAAGTGGGACCTCGTCGACGAGGAGCGCCGGCTCGCGATGAAGCGCGAGCTCGAGCGTGATCTCGTCCGCGTCCGGTGGGCCGAGCGGGTCAACGTCTCCGCACTCACCGGCCGGGCCACGTCGAAGATCGCGCCGGCGATGCGGACCGCGCTCGCCTCGTGGGACCAGCGAATCCCGACCGGCCGGCTCAACGGCTGGCTGTCCGAGGTGATCGCCGCGACGCCGCCGCCGGTGCGCGGCGGCAAGCAGCCGAAGGTGCTCTTCGCCACTCAGGCGCAGTCCCGGCCGCCGACGTTCGTGCTGTTCACGAGCGGCTTCCTGGAGGCCGGGTACCGCCGGTTCCTGGAGCGGAGGCTGCGCGAGGAGTTCGGCTTCGAGGGCTCGCCGATCCGGCTGTCGGTGCGGGTGCGCGAGAAGCGGGACCGCAGGGGCAAGCGCCGCTGAGGGGGCCGCCGCGCGCGTCCTCCTGGCGGCGCAGCCGCACCGACTACCCTCGTCGCATGGCCGTTGACTCCCCCAGCGGTCCGACCGGACCCGTCCGTGTCGTTCTGGCGGACGACGAGGCGCTGCTCCGGGCGGGTCTGCATACCGTACTGGAGGCGCGGGGCACCGTGGTCGTGGTGGGGGAGGTGGCCGACGGGGAGGGGCTGATCGCCGCCGTCGACCGGCACCGGCCGGACGTCGTGCTCGCCGACGTGCAGATGCCGGGTCGGTCGGGCCTCGACGCGCTGCGGGTGCTGTGTGCCCGCCCCGACGCCGTCCCGGCGGCCGTGCTCACGACCTTCGACCTGGACGAGTACGTCACCGAGGCACTGCGGATCGGGGTGCAGGGGTTCCTGCTCAAGGACGCCGAGCCCGAGGCGCTCATCCGCGCCGTGCTCGACCTCGCCGCCGGCGGCGCGGTCCTGGACCCCCGGATCACCGCGCGGCTGCTGCCGCGGCTCGTGCCCGAACCCGCGCCCGTCCCGCCGCGCCCGGCGGACCTGACGTTGCGGGAGACCCAGGTGCTGCGGCTGCTGGCCGACGGGGAGTCGAACGCGACGATCGGGGGCCGGCTCGGGTTGGCCGAGGCGACGGTGAAGAAGTACGTGTCGGCGCTGCTGGTGAAGCTGGGTGCCGAGAACCGGGTCCAGGCGGCGCTGCTCGCGCAGAGCTGGGGCGCCTGATGCGGCGGGTCGCGACGGCGGTCCGGCGGGGCGGTCCGCTGTGGCGGCTCGGGGTCGAGGTCCTCGCGGTCGGCCTGCCGGCGGTGTTCGTCCTGCTCTCCGCCCCGGGCCCGTACGTCTGGTCGGTCACCGCGGGACTGGTCGGGTGCGCCCTGCTCCCGCTGCGGCACGTGCGCCCGTGGCTCGCCGTCGTCGGGTCGCTGTGCGCGATCGGGGGCGGGCTGGGCTGGCCCGCCCAGATCGTGGCGTTGTTCACCCTCGGGCGCCGAACGCGGCTCGGCGCGACCGTGCCGTGGCTGGTGCTGGTCGTCCTCGCCGCGGTGGTCCCGGTGCTGTACCGCGAGGTCCTGACCTGGCAGTCGGTGATCCTCACGGTGGTGTTCGCCGTGCTCTCGGCCGGCAGCCCGCTCGGGTTCGGCCTGCTCACGGCCACCCGGGAGCGGTTGACCGCGAGCCTGCGGGAGCTGCAGGACGCCCGGGGGGCGGCGCTCGCCGCGCGGGAGAGCGCCGCGCGGGCCGAGGAGCGGGCCCGGATCGGCCGCGAGGTGCACGACGCCGTCGGTCACCACGCCACGCTCATCGCCGTCGGCGCGGCGGCGCTGTCCGCCTCGGCCGAGGAGGAGCGGACCCGCGAGGCCGCGGACCTCCTCCGCACGCACGCGAAGGAGGCGCTGGCGGAGATGCGCAGCGCGCTCGGCCTCGTGGGGCCGGCACCGGCCGTCGCCCGCGGTGTCGGCGAGCTCGTCGACCGGGCCCGGGACACCGGCCTCGACGTGGAGCTCGCCGCCCTCGGCACCGGCCGCACCCTGCCCGTGGCACCGGACCAGGCGATCTACCGCGTGGTCCAGGAGGCGCTGACCAACGCGGCCCGGCACAGTCCCGGGTCCGCCGTGCGGGTCGAGATCGACTGGCGCGCGACCGACCGGATCCGGGTGGAGGTCGTCAACGGGCCGGCCCGACGCCCGGGGCGGGGATCCTTCGGCGCCGGGGGAGCGGGTCTCACCGGGCTCGCCGAGCGGGTCGCGTCCGTCGGCGGCGACCTCCTCTGCGGGCCCGACGCGGGCGGCTTCCGGGTGCGCGCGGAGCTGCCCCTCGCACCGGCGACGCCGCCGCACGGGCAGCGCCGCGTCCGCCCCGGTCGCGACGCACCCGACGACGGGGCCGAGCCCGGCACCGGCACCGGGCCCCTCCCGGTCGCCTGATCGGTCCGGCACGCCGCCCGTCTCGAGCTCGTCGGCGGGGTTCCTGGTCGAGGGCGGGTTACCGGCCGGTACCCACGAAAGTCGCCCCCGTGGGGCGACCGATGGCGGTGGTGCACCGCAGCCCGCCGAACGAGACTGGTCCCGGCCGGCACGGTGGTGCCCCACCGTGTGGCCTCGGCGAGTGGGTTCGCGGACGAGTTGGGGGGAGCCGGATCCCGGGCCGGTGCAGGGAGTCGATCGGCGGTGCGGTAGGCTGATCGAGCCCTCACGGGGGCGGCCGGGACGTGGCGCAGCTTGGTAGCGCACTTGACTGGGGGTCAAGGGGTCGCAGGTTCAAATCCTGTCGTCCCGACGGTCGGCGGAGGCCGGTGTCCATTCGACGGGGACACCGGCCTCTCCGCCGTTCTCACCCCCAGGAGTCGGCGCCGAGGCCCATCGTCCGAACGGGGGTGGGAGCCCCGGCTATCACGCAGCGATAGCCATGCCTACCCTGGCGGGATGGACGGGCCGGACCGCCCCGGGAGCGGGAAGCGCCGGCGGGGCGCAGGTCTGCGGACCCGGCTGACGATCGCCGGGCCGGCCTTCGTCGCGGCGATCGCATACATCGATCCCGGCAACTTCGCCACGAACTTCGCGGCGGGCTCGCAGTACGCCTACCTGCTGCTGTGGGTGATCGTGGCGGCGAACCTGCTGGCCATGCTCGTGCAGATGCTGTCGGCCAAGCTCGGGCTGGCCACCGGCCGGAACCTGGCCGAGCTGTGCCGCGAGCGGTTCCCCCGCCCGGTGAGCTGGGGGATGTGGGTCCAGGCCGAGGCGGTCGCCGTCGCCACCGACCTGGCGGAGGTGCTCGGCGGGGCGATCGCCCTCCAGCTGCTGTTCGGGATCCCGCTGTTCACCGGTGGTCTGATCACCGGGATCGTGGCGTTCGGCCTGCTCGCCCTGCAGAGCCGTGGGCACCGGCCGTTCGAGCGCGCGATCGTCGTGCTGTTCCTGGTCGTGCTCGTGGGCCTGTTCGCCACGCTGTTCCGGGTGGACGTCGACGGCGCCGGCGCGGTGAGCGGCCTGGTGCCCCGGTTCGCCGGGACCGACAGCCTGCTGCTCGCCACCGGGATCCTCGGCGCCACCGTGATGCCGCACGTGATCTACCTGCACTCCGCCCTGACCCAGCGTCGGCTGCGCGCGGACACCCTCGAGGGGCAACGCTTCATCCTGCGCACCACCCGGCTCGACGTCCTGGTCGGCATGGGCACCGCCGGGCTCATCAACGCCTCGATGCTGCTCATCGCCGCCGCGGTGTTCGCCGGCTCGACCCTCACCGGGACCGACACGCTCGCCGGCGTGTACTCCGGTCTCGGGGCCGCCGTCGACGAGTGGGCGGCTCTCGCGTTCGCGATCGCGCTGCTGGCCTCCGGCTTCGCCTCCTCGGGCGTCGGCACCTACGCCGGCCAGGTCGTCATGCAGGGCTTCCTCCGTCGCCGTATCCCGCTGCTGCTGCGCCGCGTGCTGACCCTGGCGCCGGCCCTGGTCGTCCTCGGCCTCGGTGTGGAACCCACCGAGGCCCTGGTGTGGTCCCAGGTCGTGCTCTCGTTCGGGATCCCGTTCGCGCTGGTGCCGCTGGTGCTGTTCACCCGCCGCCGCGACCTCATGGGCCCGCTCGTCAACCACCGGCTGACGACGGCCGCCGCGGTGGTCGTCGCCGCGATGATCATCGCGTTGAACGTGTTCCTGCTGGTCGGCTTCGTCACCGCCGCCTGAGCCGGACCCGGTCGTCCGCCACGGTGTGCGACGGGCCGCGGCCGTCGTCGGCAGCAGGCGAGAGCATCCTTGCCGCGTCGGTCCGTGCCGAGCAGACTCGCCCCACGCCTCGCGAGGTGCGGAGAGGGGCGGACGGGTGGACGAGGCACTGGCGATCCGGCTTCTGGGCCGCTTCGAGGTCGGCGTCGGCGACCGGCGGGTCGGCGACACCGCGTGGCGGCTCCGGAAGGCGCGCACCCTCGTGAAGCTGCTCGCCCTCGACCCGGAGCGGCGCGTGCATCAGGACCGGCTCGCCGAGATGTGGTGGCCGGACGGCGACGGCGCCGTCCGCAACAACCTCCACCAGGTCCTGCACGCCGCGCGCCGCGCCCTCGGCACGGTCGGTGTCGACCACGGCGTCGTCCTGCGCCACGAGCTCGTCCAGCTCGCACCGGGCCGACCCGTCCTCGTCGACGTGCAGGACTTCCTGCGGAGGGCCCGTGCGGCCCGCACCTCCACGGATCTCCGGCTCCTCGAGAGCGTCCTCGCGGCGGGCCAGGGGGAGCTGCTGCCGGAGGACCGCCACGAGGACTGGGCGCGGCCGCACCGGGACGCCCTGCGGGAGCGGCGGATCGAGCTGGCGCTGGCGGCGGCGTCG